>SMXV01000066.1 GCA_004356175.1 Acidobacteriota bacterium | reverse complement strand
CGAGACAGAAAATGGCATCGTGCTGAGTGCGAGTCCCACCGAATTCCAGGATGCGGGCACGTTAATCACGATCTACATTGGCGTATGGGACAACACGACGACCACAGACAACACGACGACGACCACAACACCACCCCCACCCCCCTGACACCACTCACCCTGATCGCTATTTCTGCTCGATAGCATCGAGTTTCGAAAACGCGTTCCTACACTTCCACACGACCCACCACGTTACGACTCCTGGACCAATGAAGCCCACAAAAGCAATTTTCGTAGCCGTTCCGCTCGCGATTCTTCTTCTGCCGCTTGGCATCTATGTCGGTGATCGCGCAACGTCGACGTCGGACATCGCACGCAACGTGACGATCGAGGGCGTAGCCGTTGGGGGTCTGAACCGTGCGGACGCGACTCTCGCGGTCGAAGCGTATGAGAACCGGCTGCGAAGCAACTCGGGTGTTTTCCTCATCAGGGATGAACCATACAAACTCTCTCCGCTCACCATCTCGCTCGATGCCGATGTCGAAACAGCAGTAGATGCGGCGTTTCTCGCCCGTAGGGACGGCGGGGCAGTCAGCAACTTCCAGTCGTGGCTCAGCTCGTTCTCCACACCCACGAACGTCGCTCTCGATATTTCTTTCAATGACGAGGCAATACACGACGTCATCGACGCCTGGGAAGTTGGTGCGATAGCCAACCCTGCGTACAACGGCAGCGTTTCGGTGGTCGACGGTGTCGTCACGCCCGAGTATCCAAGGGCTGGTCAGTCGCTCGACCACGACATTGTGCACGACCAAGTTGTCACGGAGATGAGCAGAATCGATAAACAGGGCGTAGTTCTTGACGTCATCGACTCATCACCCACGCTTACGGACGAGAACGTCGACACCGCCGCTGCCGAGATGTCACAGATGATCAATTCCTCCATCTCGATGGTGTCGGCCGCGGCTGGCTTTCGCACCACCTTTACGGCAGAGGAGCTCGCGACCGCTGTTGTGAGTATTCCAGGTTCCGACGGTGCAAGTCTCGAGATTGTCTTCGACGAGACGCCTGTGCTTCTCATCCTTGAGCCGAAAAGGGCCGTGTATGAACTTCAGCCCGTAGACGCCAGGTTCGACATCAATCTTGAAACGGACGAGTTTGTCGTTGTCCCCGGTCGAAACGGAACGCTCCTCGACGTTCCTCGACTCTTGACCGAAATGAAACGGGCCGCACTCGGAACGAAAACCGGAGAATTTCCCCTCGTCGTGGGTGAGCAGCCTTCGTTCACCACTGCCGAGGCGGAAGCGTTCACATCTCTCGGCCCGCTCGCTGGTTTCACAACCAGTCATGCTGCGCATCAGTCGCGAGTGACGAATATCCATCTCATGGCCGATGCTGTCAACGGCTCGATTGTCCTTCCCGGCGAAGAGTGGTCAATCAACGATCACGTCGGCGAGAGGACTGAGGAGAAGGGGTATGTTGCTGCACCCGCAATCATCAACGGTTCTCCGTACTGCTGTGACCACCCAGCGAACATTGGCGGCGGGGTAAGCCAGTTTGGCACGACGTTGTACAACGCGGTCTTCTACTCGTGTCTCGAGGATGTCGACCACAAGGCCCACTCCCTCTACTTCCCTCGCTATCCAGAGGGACGCGACGCAACGCTCGGATTCCTTGCACCTGACGTGAGATTCCTCAACAACACAGCGTTCCCAGTCGTGATCGCGACGGCCTATACCGACACAACAGTCACGGTGAAGATGTACGGCGACAACGGCGGACGTGTCTGCACTGACGACACGCACGAACGTGAGAACATCGTCGAGTTCACCGAAGAGCTGGTAGCTGACACCGAGGGCGAACTGAGCCCAGGCGAGCGGGAGAAGATACGGTCTGGTATCAACGGATTCCTTATCAAGGTCGACCGAATCGTCACGTATCTCGATGGTCGTGTCGAGACCGATCTCAACCTTGTGCACCGATACAGGATGTTGACCGAGCAGTACAAGGTGCACCCATGTGAGGTGTCAGGAAATCCGGTCAACTGCCCCGTGAGGCTGCAGTCCGTCGTGGGGATGTCGTGGCAGGACGCACTCGCCTCGCTCTCTGACGTTGGGCTCTTTGCAGCCAAAAACCTTCAATCGGTGGACAGCTCCTCCGAACACGACATCGTCCTCAGTCAGAGCCCGGCAGCCGGAGAACTCATCGATCCCGGCACAACGATCTCGCTCACCGTTGGCGTGTACAGCGGATAGTTCGCAACAGATCGACATTCTCGGGGCCACAATCCCGCGCTACGCGGGTCTCTAACCCAGGGTTCAGGACCCAGTTTGGCTAGTAGAAGAGGAAGAAGTCGGTGATTACCTTCGAGATACCGTCTGTGCCTTCATCTGACCATCCGCCGTTTCTCGTGACAACCACGACGTTGGAAGCAACATGGACACGACTGATCTCGTCATCCGACTCGAACAGGTCGATTGACAGTTTTGCACCAAAGGTGTCGATGTCGGCAGCCTCGTCCTGAGATGTGAAACCCTCCCCGTCTGCGCCAGTGAAACTCCGATTCGTCGTGACCATCACAGAGTCGTTCACCACACGGGTGCTCTCTACTTCAATATGTTGACCCACGCAATCCTCCTCAGCAGCTCGGCGGAACGGCCCTGGAATGGTATCGAAGCTTCAGAACCTACTCCGAGGCAGGAGTGGACTGCGGCGAAAGAACATCGCCCGAACCGACCTCATGCAGTTTCATGAGATTCGTCGATGCGCTCTGGTTCGGCGGGACACCAGCAACCATGACCAGGCCATCACCTTGCTCCACAAGACCTCTGCGGAGCAGGGCCTGTTCTGCTGCCGCGATCATCTCATCCGTTGAATTGACCCTGTCAAGCATCATCGGATGTACCCCCGCGTATATCGCCATCGTGCGATAGGTCCGCTCGTTCGGTGTGAAGCTGTACACGTCCGCTCTCGGTCGATACTTCGAGAGAAGCCGCGCCGTGGTTCCCGACTCGGTGAACGCAACAATCGTGTCGAGGCCGAGTCGGTCAGCCGTGTCCACCGAAGCCTCTGCCGTTGCGGAGGCAAACGCCGCGCCCTCAGCGAGACCAGAGATGTCCTCCGCGCGCTTGAACCCTGCAGACCGTTCCGCCTCCATGCAGATGTTGGACATGAGTTTCACTGCCCGCGTCGGGTACTCGCCAATGGCCGTTTCTGCAGAGAGCATCACTGCGTCCGTTCCGTCGAGAACCGACCTGTACACATCCGACACCTCCGCACGCGTCGGGCGAGGACTGGAAATCATCGACTCAAGCATCTCGGTTGCGGTGATCGAGATTTTGCCCGCTGCATTCGCACGATGAATAATCTCGTGCTGCGCACGCGGTACAGACTCGATTGATAGTTCGACACCAAGGTCTCCACGGGCGACCATGGCACCGTCTGCTTCTTCCAAGATGTCGTCAAGGTTCATGTATCCAACAGCAGTCTCGATCTTTGCAATGACCGTCTGGCTACCGATGATGTCTCGAATCGTTCGGATGTCGCTGCCCGAGCTGACAAATGAAGCAGCAACAATGTCGCATCCAAGGGACATTCCGAATTCAAGATCCTCGGCATCCTTCGCTGTGACGACAGGTATCGAGGTCCGCGCTCCGGGGAACGAAACACCCTTGTGGTCGAACAGTGTGCCGCCCTGAACGACACTTGTGACAATACCTTCTCCGTATATCGACGTTGCCTCAAGTTCGATTAGCCCGTCGGACAGGACGATTTTGCCGCCAGCAACCATCTCAACCTTGTCAAGGTATGCAACACGGATGTTCTCCGGATCACCAACCCCGTCCCCCGCAATAAGCCTCACGGTCGACCCTTGAACGATGTCGACTGACCCGCCCGAAAACTCCCCAACGCGGATCTTCGGACCCTGTATGTCCTGCATGATTGCAATCGGCACGTCCAGATCAGCAGCAATCGTTCGAACAAGCTCGAACCTGCGAGCTTGTTGGTCGTGTGTCCCGTGACTGAAGTTCAGCCGCGCAACGTTCATCCCTCGTTCGATGAGTTTCGAGATCTTTTCGGGCGACTCGGTAGCTGGTCCGAGAGTCGCGATAATCTTTGTCTTTCGGTGCATCACACCAACCTTAGGCGGAGGACTCCTTGCAGGACGAATCCAGAAATCTTGCGTCCTTGCCCGAATGAGATACGAGTCCGCTACCGTAGGCACCTGCCGCGAAGGGCGACCAATATGGGAGAAATCATGAAAAGAACAGTAAGAATCGTTGTCCTGCTAGCAGCAGTGGCCCTCGTGGCCGCCGCATGCAGTTCATCCGGATCGGATCTCGAGGGACGCAAGGTCTCTGTCGCCGTTGAGAACCTATACCCACCTTTCAACTTCATCGATGAGACAACCAACGCTGGCGCTGGTTTCGACTACGACATATGGAACGAAATTTGCTCACGCATCTCGTGTGAAGCCACCTTCGTCGAGGCTACATGGCCAGACGTGATCGTAGAGACAGGGCAGGGTGTGTATGACACCGCAGCCGACGGCATCTCAATCACGGAAGAGCGAAAAGAAGTAGTGGCGTTCTCCGACTCGTACATGTCCACGATCCAGAAGATCATGGTGAGATCTGACGAGACACGGTACGCCGACGCTGACGCGTTCTTTGCAAGCGGTGCAAAGCTGGGCACTCAGGTTGGTACCACCAACTACGAGCTTGCCACAACACTCACAACCGAGTCAAACATCGACGCGTACGACAGTTTCCCTACTGCTGTACTTGCGCTGCTGTCTGGCGACGTTGACGGTGTGATCATTGATGACGTCGCAGGTCAGGGTTACCAGGGGGAAGGGTCTGAGGGCGTGAAAATGCTCGACGGCGATCTGCAGTCCGACCCACTCGGATTCATCTACCCGATTGGCTCGGATCTCATCGATCCAGTGAACGAGGCAATCTCTGACATGAAGGAAGACGGGACACTCGACCGCCTCATTACGAAGTGGTTTGTCGACTTCACACCGTAACCGGCTGAGCGAATTGATGGGGCGGGTACCGCGACCCGCCCCTTCTTCGCGCTGACATCCCGATTATTCGGTAGTGTGAACAGAAGACGAAAGTGACCGACTTGAACTTGACCACACCAGCCGACCCGGCACCGCCAGGGTCGAAGGCAAACTTCGAGTGGTCGGGGTTCCCGTGGTGGCTTCTTGCAATAGCGGCAACGATTGCCTATCCAGTCTTCAAGATTGTCACGGATGAAACCTGGACCGAGGGTTTCCTGTTTATCAAAGACGGCATAAACCTGACTCTGACCGTAACCGCTGCCGGGTTCGTCATTGCCATGGTCCTTGGCCTTGCACTCTCGTTCGCTCGAATGTCCAAGCAAGCGATTCTTCGTAACGCAGCGATGTACTACATCGAGCTCATGAGGGGCATCCCCGTTCTTGTAACGATCATCATGATCGGGCTTGTCATCATCCCATGGTTCTTCGACCTCTTCGGCATCGACCCACAATCGGCGATCGGGTCAAAGGCAATACGAGCAAGTCTCGCCATCGGACTTATCTATGCAGCGTTCATCGCCGAGGTAATGCGCGCCGGAATCGAATCAGTTCCGATAGGCCAGTCGGAAGCCGGAATGTCGGTCGGTCTCGACAAGCGCCAAGTGTTCCGTCTGGTGGTGTGGCCCCAGGCCATCAAGAATATTCTGCCTGCGCTCGGCAATGACTTGATCGCGTTGCTGAAGGATTCATCGCTCGTCTCGATACTCGCTGTGCGTGAACTGACCCAGATGTCGCGACTGTGGACCGGAAGGTCATTTCAGTTCTTCGCCGGTTTCATGATTCTCGCCGCGATGTATCTCACACTCACGGTCTCATTGTCGCTGGCGCTGCAGTGGTACGAGCGCAAGATCGCCACGCCTTGAAACAGGCAATGCCTCACACTGCTGCAACTCGCAAGTGACATCACCTCCGACCGTGGTTCTGCCAATCCGCGACTTTGATGGCATGTCGCGCCTTCGCAGTGTTCTGAGTGCGGGCGACAGATTGTATCTGTCCCGGCTTCTGTGCGAGAGGGCGGTTGCCGCCGTGAGTAACACAGATCTCGACCTTGTGGTCACGACTTCGTCAAGTGAGGTCCGACAGTGGGCGAAATCACAGTCGATTGATGTGTTGAGCGACAAAGGCACCGACCTATCCGAAGCGGTCTCCGGTGCAATCCAGTCTCTCGGCGAAACACCATGGCTTGTTGTCCTGCCCGACCTCCCACTCATCTCCGGAGCAGCGCTTGAGATGGTGGCGGTCGCCGCCGCCATCAGGACTGTTCTCGTGCCGAGCCAGGACGGCGGAACAAACGTCATTGCATCACGAGGCGAGTTCCCCTTTCACTACGGCCCATCTTCCTTTCACCGCCACCTGGCTGCTCGACCAGACGCAACCGTCATGTCCTGTCGCGAACTCTCCATCGACATCGACTCCCCGGCCCACCTGGCCACTTTCTCAAACCTAAGCTCCGCGTAGCAGGCTCGCTCTTGCTGACGAGGCTCTACGATTGCAGGCATGACCGACGGAACACCAACGAACAGCAGTCCCGGCATGGCACCACTTGACGTGCCGGGACGGGCCATGACGATTGGTGCCCACCCGGACGACGCAGAGTTTGGCGCGGGCGCAACGCTCGCACGGTGGGCTTCGCTCGGAACGCAGATCACGATGGTGATCCTCACCGATGGTTCAAAAGGGGCATGGGATCCAGATACTGACCAACAGGAACTCATTGAGACACGCATCAAGGAACAGGCCAACGCAGCCGACGTTCTCGGCGCGGCGAACGTCATCCACCTCGAACACGTCGACGGAGAACTCGAGTACTCAATGAATCTTCGATTGGAACTCGCCCGCCACATAAGAACTGAGAAGCCCGACGTGGTACTCACCCACGACCCGTGGCAGAAGTACCAACTTCACCCTGACCATCGTGTTACCGGCACTGCGGCACTCGATGCTGTCGTCACCGCAAGAGAGCCCCTCGCCGCTCGACATCTCAACCTGCCAGCTCATCGACCATCGACGGCGCTTCTGTGGTCCGCGGATGCGCCGGACCATGCCGAACCGATGACCGACACATGGTTCGAATCGAAGATTGATGCTCTCATGTGCCATACCTCACAGGGGACGACCACTATGAGTGGAGCAGAAACAGGAGCGGAGAGTCGGCTCGCCTTTGCTGCATCGGTGCGGATTCGACATGCAAAAGACGGCGAGCTCTTCGGTCATCAACTTGCCGAAATATTCAAACTGATAGTGCCCTAGGAGGAACCATGGCAACATTCGTGCTCGGAGCCGGCGTCGTCGGTTCGGCAGCGACTTCAGATGTGGCAATCACATCATCGCCGAACTTGGACCATTCGCCATACACGAGATTCATGCCTGTCTGCCGATAAGGCCACCGATGAAACGATTGACCGGGTTGTTGAAGAGTTCGGTTGGTGCCGCCGCCTGTTGGAGGTTGTAGGTCACTTTGCCGACACTGGCCGCATCGCAGCAACACGATGACCCAACGTCATCGCCTCGACTTGGTCGTGAGTCACATCGACCTCGGTCGTGTTGGGACGCTGGTGCACCTTCCCGAGCTGTGTACGCATCCGACACGCAGCTTGGCGTCGAACTTCGACAGCGCCTCGTCCATGAGGAACGCCTCTGTCTCCCTCAGCCTCAATCCGAACGCCATGTTGTCGCGCACCGTCATGTGGAGGTACAACGCGTATTTCTGAAACATTATCGCAATAGCCCGATCCTTCGACGGACCATCGTTGACAACTCGCCCACCGATGCCGAGCCTGCCCTCGGTGATCTCGTCAAGTCCTGAAATCATCCTAACCACCGTCGATTCACCGCAACCTGACGGTCCGACGAGGACAAGAAATTCGCCATCGCTGATTTCGAGGTTGACCTGACCAACAGCTCTCGTTCCGTCTGGGTAGATCTTGCCGATGTCTTCGATGGTGGTCGGAGCCATGGTTCCTCCGCGATTGGACGATTGCGGCTGGCCATCGCGCTACAAGGCGTGGCGCCAGCTCAAGGAGAGCTATCGTTGCGATATGAGTGAAATGAGTGTTGCCTTGATACCTGGAGGGACTGGCTCCGTCGGCCGGTGCCTCCTACCCATGCTGATTGACCGTGGATTCAAGGTGGCGGTGACATATCTGCTTCCTGAGGAAGCAACGGCGCTCGAAAGCGATATGGGTCTTGAAGAGGACCAACTGATCATCAGAAGAGTGGACGGCACAGACCCTGAAGCGGTTGACGCGTTCTTCAGCGAAGCGACCGAGGCCTTCGGCCCGATCAACCTGATGGCCTCTCTCGTGGGCGGTTGGGCCGGCGGACGCGATGTCGCAGAGACGGACGATGTCCGCCTGAATCGCATGATTGACCTCAACGTGAAAACCGCGTGGAACGCAACTCGGGCGGCAATACCGCTCATGTCGGATGACTGGGGGCGAATCGTGCTCATTGGTTCGAAACATGCTGTCGAGGCGCCTGCAGGCCAGGCGGCCTACAACATGTCAAAGGCGGCAGTTGCTGCCCTCGGTCGGTCCGTCGCAACTGAACTTCTCGATACTGCAACGACATGCAACACCCTACTCCCGTCGGTCATCAACACCGAAGCCACGCGAACTGCCCTGCCATACAGTGACTACGTCGACTGGCCCCAGCCTGAAGAGATAGCTGAGGTGATCAACTTTCTCGGAAGCAGAGAGTCAAAAGCCGTCAACGGCGGAACAATTCCTGTCTCGGGCTCGGCCCTTATCTGAGACCGTCTCAATCGACTGGCCCGGCCGGTCTAGGAGCGTGGGCCAGTCGGGTGCGTGTCGTCTGAAGAACCCTGAATTCTGTGCCGGTACGCCACGTTGCGCACCTCGACCGACTCGGCCATCCCTCTCCGTGCATTCTCAGTCCTGGCCCACCAGAGGCCGTATGCCTTCGAAAGAGGCACAGCAGATACGCCGTGAAGGACCACGCTTGTTGCGACCACCGTTGCCACCACAGCGAGAATCATTGGTGCGTCACTCAACAGGTTCCCTTCAACCACGACAGTCCCGACGAAGACAAGTGACGCGAGTCCGCGTGGACCGAACCAACCCAAGTAGAGCACCGTTGGTGCCTTCAACCGTGTACCGATCATTGAGATTGCGACAGGAATCATTCGTGCGACTGTCAGAATGACGAGTGCGAATCCAACCATTGACCATGTGATGAGCGGGAAGCTCGGTACCAACATGAATGCACCGAACACGAAGAATGCAGTCATCGTGAGGAACTCGGCTGTATCATCGGAGAACTCGCAAATGTCGGGGTATGTTGAACGCACGATGCTGCCAAAGGTGAGTCCAGCGACGAATGCTGCGAGAAATCCTGATCCGCCAAGAGGGGAAGCAACGGCGAACGCAGCAATCGCGAGCACCAGGGCTGCGATAAGCCTCCACCGGTCCGACATCCACCCACGCTTGCTCGCGAACAAAATCGCCTTTCCACCGATCCATCCAACAAGCATTCCCCCGAGGATTGCCCAACCTATTTCGCCCACAAACACGGAGACAACACCACTCAGGGTCTGCATTTCGCCCAACGCTCCCGCGATGGTTATGGCAAGGAAGGGCACCGCGATGCCATCGTTGAGACCACTCTCAACATTGAGAGCTTGCCGAACAACCCTCGGAACGCTCTTGTTGGTGATAATCGACTTTCCAAGAGCCGCGTCAGTCGGTGCAAGTACCACGGCCACCACGGCCGCCTCCCAAAATCCCAATGCGTCGAAGAAAACGAACGCCGCGAGCGTCCCACTTAGGATGGTAAGTGGCATGCCGATTCCGAGTAGCCGACCAGGGAGCGAGGCTTCCCGGCGAGCTCTGCGCACATCGGTCGCAGCCGCGTCGGAGAACAGCACGACAACCAAGGTCACCTCCAGAAGGAGTTGGACCACGCCACTGTCGAGCTCGCTGTTCACGCCACGTAGCAAGTTGGACCCGAGGAAAACTCCGAGCAGAGTGAAGACGATTGGACCTGTAATCAGGGTGGTCGAAAGTCGGCGAGAGACAAGCGCGTAACCGAAGGCAACCGCTGCAAATATCGCTACTCCGAACATGCCGCAATCCTAAGCCATTGGCTGTACGAGTCGAGTCGCACCTCGGTTGTGTCTGTCAAGGCGTGGCCACTCGAGTAAGGATGATTGCGGCAATCAAGGCCATTGCTGCTCCGAACATGAATGCCGCCGACGGTCCCGTAATCGCCCAGATTCCGCCAAAGACGACGCTTGCGGGCAGCGCACCAATCCCTACCGCACCGTTGTAGTAGCCGAACGCCGAGCCGCGGAGATCCTGTGGCGCAAGAGCGGCCACCCATGCTCGCTCAACTGGTTCTGTGAGTCCGAAATAGAGTCCGTATGCGAGAAAGAGTGCGATGAACACGACCTGTGACGAAACAAGCGCCATTGCGAGGTAGATACCTGCGTAGAGAATCCATCCAGCCAGAAGCATGGGCTTTGGTCCGATCCGATCCGAAAGCCGGCCACCAAAAAGATTGGAAGCCATCTTGACCATGCTGAACACTGACCACAAGATTGCAATCATCACCAATGAGACACCGGAGTCACTCAACCGCAGGAGGAGGAAGGCGTCTGCACTGTTGCCAAGTGTGAACACCACGACCGCAGCCATCAAAGTCCAGTAGTTCGAACCGAGTTCGCGGCCTCGCGAGAATACTGACGCACCGGATTCGGTGATGGTTGAGACCTGTACAGGTTCCTTGATCACCCGTTGGATCACGACAATCACGATTACAGCGGGAACCGCTGCAAGAAGAAACACGGATCGCATGCTGAGTCCCGCCCACAAGAGCGCCGCAGCGACCAGCGGCCCGACTACAGCACCGAAGTGGTCCATGCTTCTGTGCACACCAAACGCAGCACCGCGAGATTCCGGCGGAGTCACGTCGGCAATGAGCGCGTCCCGAGGAGCAGTCCTCACTCCTTTGCCGACGCGGTCGACGAATCGAATTCCCAACACCATGGGCCACCCCGTGGCAAATGCCATCAGCGGCCTGACCAGGCCCGCCATTCCGTACCCAGCCAGGATGAATGGTTTTCGTTTCTTCACCCGGTCTGTCCACAGACCCGAAACCACCTTGAGAACAGAGGCCGTGGACTCGGCAATACCTTCAATGATCCCCAGCGCAAGCGCACCGGCACCAAGCACCGACGTAAGAAACAACGGAATGAGGGGATAGATCATCTCGCTCGACAGATCCGTCAGCAACGACACAAATCCGAGCCCAATGACGGTCTTCGGAACGCCCTTCGTAATCCCCTTCACCCGTGTCCGAAGCCAGGTCAAGCGCGCCGACAATCACTCGAGGTCCATAGCTCGTGCCTATGGATAGAAATGGGATCAGCGTTCACGCACACATCCTAAACCGAGAACCAGCTCATCGTGGTACGGATCTCGCCACTGGGGTCCGACCAACCGCTTCGACAGAGCGCTCCGGCTGACCGAGCAGACCTTGTCGCATGCCGGGCGGAATCGGTGTATCTTCGAGTAGCGCTGGAGGTCTCTGTCCATGTCGATTAGCAAGATCGTTTCTGCCGCTGACGCAGTATCGGTGATCCATGATGGAGACGTCGTTGCTTCATCCGGCTGGGGTGGCCACGGAGTCGCCGAAGCCGTACTTGCAGCGATAGAACAGCGCTATATCGAACACAACTCGCCAACCGGCCTCACTTTGGTTTGGGCAGGCGGCCAAGGAGACGGCGCCGACCGCGGGCTCAATCACCTCGGACACCAAGGATTGCTGCGACGCACGATCGGAGGTCACTACGGTCTCGTCCCGAAAATCGCGCGACT
>SMXV01000065.1 GCA_004356175.1 Acidobacteriota bacterium | reverse complement strand
GTTGCACGCCTCAGAGGAACCGAACAGGGTCAGCACAAGTCCGAGTTCGCTGTATCGGCTGATGACCTCCGAAGTGGCAAATACGTTGTGTTCTATCCGGTGCCGGAGAGGGTTCTCGCCACCTGTGAGGATCGCAGCGTACGCGTCCTGGACTCGTGCAATCGCGAGATCTCCCTGTGCATGGATGGCGACCTGGTAGCCGCGATCGTTGGCTTCTCTAATCATGGAAGTGAGCGTCTCGAGGTCGTGGTAGGGATCGCCTACTTCTACGCCCTCAAGGAACGGCTCACTCACCCCGAGAAGACCGCATACACCTCCGTCGGAGAAGATCTTGACTCCACCCACCCTGAGCCTGTCGGAGAACACCGTATCGGCGGCATAGGTCTCATACCAGGTACCGTTGTCAACACCACAGGCGTCGGTGCGGCCGAAGTACATGCTCGTGCGGACCCGAAGCACTCCCGACTCAGCCGCCGCCGTGAACCTCTCCGGCCATTCCGATTCGACCGACAGGTCGGCAAGCGACGTGATGCCATTGGCGAGCGCGAGGGCCTGTCCCGCTTCGATACCCGCCATATCGGTGAGAATGTGCGTGTGGGCATCAACGAATCCTGGATTCACAGTGCGACCATCGAGTTGGACGACCTCCGTGCTCGGGCCGTGGTAGCGCAACATCTCCTCAGACGTGCCCACATCGAGGATCACGTCGCCGATTACCGCGATTGCCTCGACCGTGCCGACGTCAGGATCCATGGTGACAACCACGCCATTGGTGAAGATGATGTCAGCGACCACGCTCGGCGCGGGCGCATCTGTCGAAGTTGTCGTCGCCGGGAGTGTGGTTTCCGGGGTCGCTCCGAGGCTGGTCGTCGCTGTCGAGTCGATGGTTGTTGACGGCGGTGTCCCTGACGAGTCGCAAGCGGCGGCGACAAACACCAGAACGAGGATGCAGAAAACTCTACCGATCACGCTCCCGAAGCTAGCATCACCCGGTGACTCGAGCGGTGTTACATCCCGAGCATTCGCCGAGTCACGATGACCTCGAGGAGAAACACAGAGTCTGGTGGTTTCTCGTGGAGGACTCGTTGGAGGTCGTCCAGGGTCTTGGTCACAGGTGCAGGCGACACGACAGCATCCGCAGAACCACCCTTCGCGATCGACAGTGTGACTCTGTACTTCGACCATCCTGAATACTCTGGCCGGACCAGCAAGCACTTCGTTGAGACCAACCTCTCTCGGCTATGCCACACATCAGGCGAATTCAAGCGGTGGGTGTGACATGTGACCTGAGAAGGTTGTTGTGTCAGGTGCTGGTGCTTCATGGTCTGCACGCTGATGCGACCGGTGATGATCCGAGCCGGTGGAAGAGCACCTTGTCGCAGGTACCGCTACCGTTGCATCGACGACGGAGTAACGGCATGGAACGCGAACGAGTCGAACACATAGAATCTTCGGACCTTGTATCGAGGGCGAAGGCTGGCGATCGTGTCGCATTTGGGGAACTGGTCGCGATTCATCAACATGAGGTGTACACGTTGGCGGTCAGGCTTGTCAGGGACAGGGACCTTGCGAAAGATGTCTCACAGGACGCGTTCGTGCGTGCGTGGCGCGCCATGCCGAAATTTCGGGAAGAAGCGAAATTTTCGACATGGATGCACCGGATCACTGTGAACACCGCTTGGACCCACCGCGCCAAGCAGAGACGTGTCCGGCTTGACTCGATCGAATCGATGGTTTCTGAACCGGTCTCCTCGACACTCGATCCGGTCCGCGCAGGCGAAGCTGCATCGGCATCACCACAGATCGAGGCTGCCCTGATGCAGCTCACAGAGTCGATCAGGGCAGTTGTCGTACTCAAAGACGTGTACGGATGGAGCCACTCAGAGATCGCAGAACATCTTGATGTCTCCGTTACGGCAGCGAAGGTCCGGCTTCATCGTGGCCGCAAGGAGCTGAGGCATCTCCTCGAAGGCTATCAGGACGGTGCGACATGAACGTCTTGTGCTCCGCAATTCAGGTGGCGCTGCCGACCGTAGGCGGATTGTCAATGGCTGGACCCCTCACCGTCCATGTCGAGTCGTGTGAGGCGTGTCGTTACGAGGTGGCAGCGTACAGAAACATGCATCACGGGCTAGCAGCGCTCGAAGAGTCTGTGTACCGTTCTCCCGCGGACCTTACAAGAAACGTTATGAGCCACCTCGGTCCGGTTGCAGTGGAAGACGACAGACGACGCCGAGATACTCTCGTTCCGGTAGCCGCGGCAGCCGTTGTTGCTACCGCCGCAGCAGGAACCGCTGTCCTGATCAAGGTGTATCGCAGCCGAGCTGCCTGACACGCACGGACCGCACCTGGCAGCCGCGTTGGTGGATCCATTCAGCGGACGAACCGATTTCACCCCGATGCACGGAGACTGTATGTGCCATGTCCAGTCACCACGCCTTGGCACCCGACTCATTGCGAGACACGGTCCCATACGCGACAAGTGAATCTCTGTCGGACACGCCGAGGACATCATTCCCGGCACATTTGGACCCGGGCTTCCAGCAAAGAGGCGTTAGACGGTGGATAACTTCGAACTCCCAGGGTACATGACCGGTTTCGATCCCGCAGCTCTCGACGAGCTTGATTAGCTGCGAAGCGGACTCGGCTGTCTGCCGGACGAACGAGTGTGCATCGTGGCTGTCGGCGGCCCGGCTGTCAGTGTCGATCTCATACGTCGTGTCGTGGATTCATTTCCTCAGGCGGCTGCTGCCGTGTCCGATATGCGCATGATTGTTGTCACCGGACCGAGGATTGCCCCGTCGACGTTGCCAGAGATGAAGGCGTCGAGTACGAAGCGTACGTGGACAAGCTGTACCGGAACCTTTGCGGTGTGCGATCTTGCCATCGTGCAAGGTCGTCTCACTTCGACGATGGAACTCACCGCATCGAAGGTGCCATTCATATAAGTTCCGTTCCGCAAGCACTTCGAGCAGAACTTCCACGTCAGGGCGAGGCTGGACCGCTATCGCGCTGGGCGGTACATGGATTACCAAGACGTCGAACCTCACAATCTCGCGTCGACCATGGCGTACGAGATTAATCGGAGTATCGACTACGCCGACGTGGAGATCGATCGTGCCGCGAGGGCAGCGGCGATAATCGGCCAACTTCTGTCGACCACGAACATGCGAGCTGGGTGGGACGTGCTGAAGCGGTCGAGATTGAAGAGATCATCCTCGGTGCGATATCCCCTCAGCGAACTTCCTCTCCACCGAGGTGAGCAGAGGGGGAGTATCCTGACCAACCAGCAGCTTCGGTAGCCGGTATACACTTCAGGTGAGGGATACATATACTCTCTGCCCGGGACATAAACCCGGTCGGAGGGGTGTAGCTCCAACGGCAGAGCGCCGGTCTCCAAAACCGGATGTTGTGGGTTCGAATCCCGCCACCCCTGCGAAACACTGAGGAGAACGCAGTTGAACCGTGAAATGCGGCGCCTTCAGGCGAAGGAAGAAGAACGAGCAAAGAAGAGACGCGCTGATTCATCGCGCTCGTCGAAGAAGACGAAGAAGGATGACGGCCTGAGTTTCGTGCAGAGGACTCGGAAATATCTCCGTGAGGTCCGCCAGGAGCTCAAGAAGGTCGCGTGGCCATCGCGTGAGGAGCTCATGACCTACACAGTTGTCGTGTTCAGCATGACGACTGTCCTGACGTTGCTCATCTTCGGTATGGACTGGGGCTTCAACAAACTTGTCCGCAACGTTCTGAATGCGATTACCTGATGGCTGACGCAGCGAAAGCAGTGGTGGAAGATCTCGACGCGCAGGAAGCTACGGACGATGCTACAGAAGAGGTCATAGAAGAGGCACCTCTCAGCCCGTACGATCTTCCCGGTGGCTGGTACGTGGTTCACTCGTACTCCGGATATGAAAAGAAGGTCAAAGCCAACCTTGAGAATCGCATCAGGTCGATGCATGCCGAGGACAAGATTTTCGACATCGTTATTCCTATGGAAGACGTTGTCGAGTACAAGAACGGCAAAAAGGTCACGGTCGCGAGGAAACGTTTCCCCGGATATGTCCTTGTACGCATGTACATGGACGACGACTCCTGGTACGCCGTACGCAACACACCGAACGTCACAGGCTTCGTCGGGTCCGGCACCAAACCGTCGCCACTGTCCCGCAAAGAAGTCGAGAGAATTCTCGGAGTCGAGAAGGACGAGGGCGCCAAGAAGGACAAGCCAACCTTTAAGCCAGGTTGGGAAGTTGGCGAGACGATCCGCGTCGTCGAAGGGCCGTTTGCCGACTTCAACGGAATCATTGAAAATATCAACATTGACCAGTCCAAGGTCCGCGTACTCGTTGATATCTTTGGTCGTGAGACTCCTGTGGAGCTCGGCTTCGACCAAATCGTCAAGTACTAACACAGCAAGGAATCTGACTCATGGGTCGCAAGAAACTAATGACCGTGCTCAAGCTGCAGATCCCGGCGGGACAGGCAAGCCCAGCTCCACCGGTCGGTCCGGCACTTGGACAGCACGGTGTCAACATCATGGACTTCGTCCAGGCATATAACACTGCCACTCAGGCGCAGTCCGGAACCATTGTTCCTGTCGAAATCTCGATATACGAGGATCGTTCATTCACGTTCATCACGAAAACGCCGCCGGCTGCGGTGCTGCTTCGTCAAGCCGCAAAGATTGAGAAGGGCTCTGCCATTCCTCACAAGGAGAAGGTCGGCTCGGTTACGAAAGCGCAAGTGCGCGAGATCGCCGAAACCAAGATGCCTGACCTCAACGCAAACGACATCGACAATGCCATGCTCATCATTGAGGGCACAGCTCGTTCGATGGGACTCGATGTAGTCGACGCATAACGTCGACGAACAACCTGATACGTGGTCCACGCTACGTAGAACATGACAGTGGAAGGGCTCACGCCCGCTAGACCACGAAAGGACATCAGAATGGGAATCTCCAAGAAACGCGCTGAACAAGAGCGCAGGTACGACGCCGAAACTTCTTACGGCGCATCGGACGCAGTCGATCTCGTCAAATCATTGGCAAGCGCAACGTTTGACGAATCGGTCGACGTTGTGTTTCAGCTCGGTATCGACGCTCGTCAGGCCGACCAGATTGTCAGAAGCACAGTGTCTCTACCACATGGCACCGGGAAGGACATCAGGGTTTTGGTATTCGCGAGCGATCAGGCAGCCGAAGCTGAAGAAGCTGGCGCCGATCTCGTGGGCGGCAAGGAACTCGCTGACGAAATCTCGAGTGGGGCACAAGCTCTCGACTGGGACGTGACCATTGCAAGCCCTGACATGATGCCGATCGTCGGAAAGCTTGGCCAGGTGCTCGGACCGCGAGGTCTCATGCCGAACCCGAAGACCGGGACAGTGACCAAGGACATTGGCAAGACCGTTGCGGCTTTCAAGGCTGGACGGGTCGAGTACCGAAACGATCGGTACGGCAACGTGCATGTGCCGATTGGCCGTGTGTCGTTTGACAACGACAAGTTGTTGGAGAACCTGCTTGCCATCTCCGATGAGATCATTCGTTCGAAACCAGCGTCGGCCAAGGGCAAGTTTGTTCGCAACGTGTCTGTCTC
>SMXV01000064.1 GCA_004356175.1 Acidobacteriota bacterium | reverse complement strand
TCGCACCGGATCCTCCGGACGGCACGACAACCACAACATCCACGGCAACGACCGTCGATCGCGACGATGCTCCAGGGGACGAAATTTCCCCTGAGGATCACGACCTGATGGTGGAGAAGTCTGGAATGGCCGTAACTTCTGTGGCTCCTCCGAATGCCATTCCATCTCAATCGGGTGAAGATGTCGCCGCACCGCGTCGCAACCTCAAGCCGGTGGAGGCACTCAACGCCGCGTTCTCCACCGACGCGGGAAGCTTCGGAGGCAACCTATTTCCCTCTATCGCTCTCGGAATCGTCATCGCGGTACTGAGCCTCTTCGGCATCGGGAAAAACAGTCAGGACTGATTTCGACGATCAATGCCTGGCAGCTCGATCTTCGCCGCGTGATGGCACCGAACCTCGGACGTTTCAACGAACGTAGGAGGCGGATCGACCTCTCTGCAGATGTCCGTCGCAAACGGGCATCGGGGCGCGAACGAGCAGCCACTGTGAGAGATGTCGACCAGGTTCGGTGCCTCGCCCTTCATGTGCCGCAGCCGGCTTCGATTCGCACTCGGAATCGAACCTATAAGTCCTGAGGTGTATGGATGTTTCGGTCGATGGTAGATGTCAACCACAGGCGCTGTCTCGACAATCTGACCTCCGTACACAACGGCGACCCGGTCGGCAATCCCGGCAACAGCGGCGAGGTCGTGACTGACAAGTACCATCGCCATCCCTCTGCGATCACGCATATCTTTGAGCAGCTCCAGAATCGAGGCAGCACTTGGTGCGTCGAGGCCATTGAGTGGTTCATCGGCAATCATCAGGTGAGGCGCTTTCGTGAGCGCCGCAGCAAGCATTGCTCGTTGGGCCATGCCTCGTGACAGCTCATGGCGAAATGCACGAAGCAACCGTCCGGATTTTGGTAGGTCCACCTCGCCCAGGGCGTCAAGCACCCTCGTCTGTATCTCCTCCTCCGAGAGGTCCGTATGCATCTCAAGACTCTCGCCTGACTGCTCTCCTATCGGAATGTCCGGAGTCCATGATCCGATGGGATTCTGAAAGAGAAATCCGATATCGGTACCGACGAGCTCTGCGAACACCTCATCGGTGTACATTGCAACCGCGGTGCCCGCGATGCGGCGCTGATCGCGCTCCTTCTGATAGGCGATGCTCTCGTCATCGGAGAAGGGATAGAAGGGCTTGTACTCATGTCCTCGATACTGGACCGTCCCACCAATGACGCGCGAGCCAGACGACAACAGCGCAAACGGCCCCATCAGCATCAGGGACTTCCCCGATGCTGACTCACCTACAAGCGCGAGTACCTCGCCTTCGTCAACCGAGTACGACACGCCGACAAGAACTTCAACCCATCCCGACGGAAGCACCTCGCCGTCCTCGGTTGTCGGACCTGGATCTCCGCGCACCAATCGATGGTCGTCAGCAACCGCGATCCGAAGATTCTTAACCTCAAAGAGCGGCTTGGGCACCGATTGCCTCCTGTTGCTCGCCGCGTACCGTAGCAGCAATAATCCCGCCAGCAATAACGAGACCGACACCAATCCACGCCATCGCGTTCGGCACTTCATCGAGGAATATCAGGGCCCAGACAACCGCACTTGCGGGTTCGAGGTACATGACAACGCTGGTGAGGGCCACCGGAATTTGGCGCATCGTCTCCCAGTACAGATAACCGGCAAGGCCCGTAAAGACGGCTCCGAGAATGATAAAGTTGATGATGAATTCGCCATCCTCGACCACCGCTCTGTAGGTGGCAGGTGCAAGCAATACCGAGGCAATCAATAGCTCGCCTGTCGCCATCGTGAGTCCTCCAAGATCTTTGGCCACGGGTTTCCCAGAGAGCATCAGAACTGCGAGAAGGGCGGCCGAGAGACCGGCCATCGTGAGGCCACGAATGTTGATCTCGCTTGACCCCCATGGCTGAACAACCAGTAGCGTGCCGATTCCGGCAGTTGCAAGGGCAATCCATAGACGTCCTTCTGATCGTTCGCCGAGCAGGGGACCAGCAAGGATCGCTGCAGCGATGGGACCGAGGTAGAGAACTGCGAGGGCAATCGCGACCGTTGTGAGCTTGATTGACTCGAAGAACGTGATCCAGTGAAGAGCCAGTATCACGCCGGAGAACGCAAGCCGCCAACGCCGAACCTTTGGAATGGTGAGCTTTCCCATGCCCGCAGCCACGATCACAAGGGCGATTGCGCCAAATGTGACTCGGACACCCACGAGTCGTACCGCCGAGACGTCGTTGCGCACAAAGAGTGGAATCGCACCCCACGCAATCGCAAGCAGAGCAAGGACCAGGACGGGGATCGATCGATGGCGAGAGGAGGAGTGCATCGGGGGAAGAGTAGGGGGCGCAGGAATCGGTCCGGAAGTGTTGGGCTGTCAGATGTCAGATATCAGATTTCAGATGTCAGATTGAGTTCCGAGTCTTCCGATCGTACTACCGATCGATCCTTCGGTCAGCGCTACATCGGCGGGTCGGCGCGGCCCATGTCGGCGAACAGGGTGAACTCAGGCAGGAAGGTCATGACGACCTTGCCAACACTGCCCTGGCGATGCTTGGATATCACGATCTCCGCGATGCCTTTGGACTCGACCTTGTCTGGGTAGTAATACTCGTCGCGGTATATGAACATGACTACGTCGGCATCCTGCTCCACCGCACCAGACTCCCTCAGGTCGCCAAGTCGCGGACGTTTGTCCTCACGAGACTCCACACCTCTGTTGAGCTGCGAAACAGCAATAATCGGAATGTTCAGTTCTCGGGCAAGACTCTTGAGCGACCTCGAAATGACAGCAATCTCCTGCTGGCGATTCTCCTGACCGGAGCCACTCATCAGCTGGATATAGTCCACAACAATGAGGTCAAGGCCCGGGCGACGTCTCAGCCTTCGGCTCTTTGCCCGTATCTCCGTGACAGTGAGACCAGGGGAATCGTCGACGAAGATATTCTGTTTGTAGAGCGCTGCCGCGGCATTGGAAAGTTTCGTGAAGTCGAGTTCGCTCAATTTTCCGGTTCGCAACTTCTGCGAGTCGATCCTCCCCGTTGAACACAACATCCTGGTCACGATCTCTTCACGGCTCATTTCAAGGCTAAAAATTGCAACGGTATTGCCGGCCAGTGCGACATTCTGTGCGATGTTCAACATGAGGGACGTTTTGCCCATACCTGGCCTCGCGGCAAGTACGAGCAGGTTCGAGGGATGCAAGCCGGCAAGTTTGGTGTCGAGATCCTTGTAACCCGTTGACAGACCGGATATGTGCGCCCCGCTTCGATGAAGCTCCTCTGCCTTCTCAATGGCGGGTCCAAGGAGATCGTCAATTACCTGCAAACCCTCACCGACATGACGCTCCGCAACAGCAAACACCGCCTGCTCCGCCTGATCGACGACCTCAGAGATTGGTTCCTGGGTGTTGTTCGCAATCAACCCGATGTCGCTACCGACCTTCATCAGCTTGCGTCTCAGAGAGTGCTCCTCGACGATGCCTGCGTAATACTCGACATTGGATGTCGACGGAACGGAGTCGATCAGCCGTGTCAGGGCCTCAATCCCTCCCATACGTTGGAGCGACCCATCGCGTCTCAGGCCCTCAGACACCGTCACCGCATCAATCGGCTCGTTCGCGTCGAACAGCTCGCGTATGACCTCGAATATGCGTTGGTGCCCGGGCTTGTAGAAGTCCTCCACATGGAGCATTTCGAGTGCAACGTTGGCGGCATCACTCGAAAGCAGCACCGCTCCGAGAACGGACTCTTCGGCGTCGATACTGTGGGGTGGTACCCGCGGAGACCTCGTGGCCTGATCGTCGATGACCGCTGTCACCGGTCCTCCTCTGAATTGTCGTCAACGTGATGTGCACCATCAAACATGCCGAGTATGACATATTCGTGATGGCTGACACCGGCCTGCAGATAGTACGGGCGCGGCGAGCCGCGACTCGTGCCAACACCGTCCGGCTTTTCGCGCTCAATGCAGTTAATCGCGAGAAACCGCGATGGCGAGAAATATTGGTGAACGCCAGGCGCTCTACGCGGGAATTACGTCAAGTGTGACGGAGACCTCTACGTCGCTGTGAGGCTTGATGGCAATCTCGTGCAAACCAATCTCCTTGATGGGCTCGTCAAGAGAGATCATCTTCTGATCGATGTCAATGCCAGTGAACTTGACAATTGCTTCAGCAATGTCAGCCGCACCAATCGATCCGAACAGATTGCCTGCATCGCCAGCGCGGGCCGCGACAACGACACGGGTTCCGGAGAGTGAGTCCGCCAGGATACGAGCGTCTTCGAGTGCCTTTCGCGCATTCTCAATACGCGACTGTCGCATGGCCTCTGCCTGCTTCAACGAGCCCTTCGAAGCCTTCACCGCGAACTTCTTCGGTACGAGATAGTTGCGGGCATATCCGTTCGCAACATCCACGACGTCACCCTTGACTCCCAAGGAGTCAACTGATTGAGTGAGAATCACCTTCATCGCGACGACCGGTCGCGCCCACCAGAGCGCTGTGACGGGCCGGACCTCTGAGAGGTGTACGGCAGAAGTGCCATTTCGCGTGCGTTCTTGATTGCCATCGAGACTTCGCGTTGACGCTTCGGTGACAAACCTGTCACACGGCGCGAACGGATCTTGCCCCGGTCTGACATGAACTTACGCAAAAGCGCGACATCCTTATAGTCGACAAGCTCATTCTCGGAGAACTTGTAGACCGCGCGTTTCTTCTTCGGGTTCAACTCTGGACGGCGACGCCGCCTCTTTGTGTTTCTTGGACTTGCCATGTGTGTACTCCTTGACTTCTTTAGAAGGGCGCCTCGTCGGGGCCGAAATCTGTCTTTGCAACAGGGGCAGCGGGAGTTGTGTTCCCTCCGCCGTAGTTGCCGCCACTGCCACCGTCGGAACGTGGCGTCCTGGTTACAGTTGCGGTCGCCCAACGCAGGGATGGGCCGATCTCGAGGATGTCGAGCTCGACCACGTTGCGTTTCTCGCCTTCGCTTGTCTCCCATGTCCGCTGCTTGAGGCGTGCGGAGATTACGACTCGGGCGCCCTTGGTCAGGGACTCGGCAACATTCTCTGCAAGTTCGCGCCAGCATGTGCCGCGGAAGAAACTCGTTTCCTCCTGCCACTCGCCGTTGCGGTCCTGATACCGGCGACTGTCGGCGACACTGATGTTGACCATTGCAACACCACTGGCGGTAAACCGCAGTTCTGGGTCGGCGGTGAGGTTTCCTATGACGGTTACGTTGTTTGGCATTGTTTCTCTCTTCTCTCGACGTGTTCACCAGTGTGCATGTTCACTGTGACACGAATCGATCTACGCAGCCTTCCGGATGATTTTGTGACGCACGACGGAGTCAAGCAGCGAAAGGGATCGATGGATTGTGTCCTGTAGTTCGACATCGCCATCGAAGACGATTACCGAGTAGTACCCCTCGTGCATGTGGTCGATTTCGTAGGCGAAACGCCGTTTCCCCCAGAAATCGGATTCCTTGATGGAACCATCGCGGTCGGTGATGGCCTTCTCAATCTCGGCGACTGCGCTACGGACATCTGGCTCTGCCATGTCGTAGCGGTGAATCACCATTAGCTCATATGAGCGCATTGACTTTTCCTCCTTCGGACATCCGCGGTGCGGACGGCCCCCACGTGTGGCGGGAGCAGGACGGTATCTGTGAGACATTCCCCAACAGATCGGCACCGGTGTGGCACCTGAGCCATGAGTGTATCAAGAATGGCGGCGAGTTTTCAGGGTTTGGGAGCGTAGATTGCGGAGTTGTATCTGGCGGCTGAGAGAGACTTAGATGGCAGATCGGAAGGGCCTTCAGCTATCAGGCTGAAATCTGAAATCTGACATCCGACATCTGACATCCGAAATCTGAAATCTGAAATCTGAAATCTGACGGCTCGACCTCACGGGTCAGGTCGAGCCTTCGGCGTCGAGTTCTAGAGACGCTGAGTTGATGCAGTAGCGAAGACCGCCCTTGTCTCTGGGTCCGTCGTCGAAGACGTGGCCGAGATGAGCTCCGCAGTTGCTGCAGCTGCTCTCCGTTCGCACCATCCCAAATGTGCGGTCCCTGTGTTCTTCAACGGGCGCACCCTGTATGGGTGCGGTGAAACTCGGCCATCCCGATCCCGAATCAAACTTGGTGTCAGACGAAAACAGCGGCTCCCCGCACACGACGCATTTGTATGTGCCCGAACGCTTCTCGTCCCAGTACTCCCCTGAGAACGCTGGTTCCGTGGCAGCATTCTGGGTGACGTTGAACTGCTCTGGTGTCAACCGGTCCCTGAGACTGTCGGTGTCTGCTTCGCTCATGGAGCCAATGATAGGCTCTCGCCATCGATTGAGGACCACGTTCACGAATCGTTGAGAGCACAGGGGACGCCGATTACCACGACGCTGCCGATCGCGTAGACTTCTGATAGCTGCCTTCGTGTCGGTGCGGGCAACATTCCGACTCAGACAATGCTTCTAGCAATGAGAACAGTCGCACTGATTGCCGCGATTAGGAGCATCGAGTTACGTGCCACTCTGTCGGATACGAACCTGCGACCGGTACTCGCAGCCACGAATCCGACAACGAGTCCGGGGAGGAGGGTAAGCCCCGCAATTACCTCGTCCTGCCCGAAATACCCTGCACGGTGAAGTGATACGAGAGACAGCGTGCTTGCGATCACAAATACGAATGCAATGGTCGCCCGTGCTTCTGCATGGTCGGATCGT
>SMXV01000063.1 GCA_004356175.1 Acidobacteriota bacterium | reverse complement strand
TCGACACGCAGATCGTCGCTGCGACTCGGAGCATGGCCGACAAACTTCAGGACGCTGGCGCAGAGGTCATCGATGTCTCGTTGCCATCAACCGAGTACGCGCTATCCGCCTACTACATCATTGCACCAGCCGAGGCTTCGTCGAACCTTGCCCGTTTCGACGGTGTGCGATATGGCCACCGTTCGACGGTCGAGGGAACAACCGAAGAGATGATGGCGCACTCGCGCGCCGAGGGTTTTGGCCCAGAGGTCAAACGTCGAATCCTGCTCGGCACCTATGCACTGTCAGCTGGCTACTACGACGCGTTCTATGGTCAGGCCCAGCGCGTCCGCACCCTTGTCCGCAGCGACTTCGCGGCCGCGTATGGACAGGTCGATGTCCTGATTTCTCCCACGACTCCGACAACAGCCTTCGACATTGGTGAACGGTCGGCTGATCCGATCGCCATGTACTACTCCGACCTGTGCACCATCCCATCGAACCTTGCTGGTGATCCCGCGATCTCGGTCCCGATTGGTCTCGACGACGACGGCCTCCCAATCGGATTCCAGATCATGAGGCCAGCGCTTGGCGAAGAGATCATGTACCAGGTGGCTGCTGAGGTTGAGCGTCTAGCAGCGTTCACGGACAGGCCGTACCTTGCGACGTCAGAAGTGGTGATGCCATGACGACCTGGGAAGCGGTGATTGGGATCGAGACGCATGTTGAGCTCTCCACTGCGTCAAAGATGTTCTGCGCGTGTCGTGCGGACACACCCCCTGAGCCGAATACGGCATGTTGTCCGGTCTGTCTTGCGCTGCCCGGAGCCCTGCCGGTGGCCAACGAGCGCGCAATCAGTGACATCGTCAAGATCGGGCTCAGTCTCGACTGCGAAATCAACGAATCCTCGCTGTTCTACCGCAAGAGTTACTTCTACCCGGATCTTCCAAAGAACTACCAGATCAGCCAGTACACGTTCCCTGTGTGTGAGAACGGCACACTTGACCTCGATGTCGACGGCGAAATACGCACGATCGGTATCACGCGGGTGCACATGGAGGAGGACACGGGGAAGAGCACCCACGTTGGCGGTGGTGACGGCAGGATTTACGACGCGGACTACACGCTTCTCGACTTCAACCGAGCCGGTGTCCCGCTCGTCGAGATTGTGTCTGAACCGGATATCTCCTCGGCAAAGGAGGCACGTGCCTACGGTGCTGAGATTCAGAGGATTGTTCTCGCACTCGGGGTTTCCGACGCCAAACTGGAGGCGGGTTCGATGCGTTTCGACGTCAACGTGTCCGTCCGTCCCGTTGGCGAGACTGAATTCGGAACTCGGACAGAGACAAAGAATGTGAACTCGCTTCGCTCGGTTGAGCGCACCGTGGATTTTGAGATTGAACGCCAGATCATCGTGCTTGAGGGCGGTGGTGAGATCGTGCTTGAGACCCGTCACTGGAACGAGAACACCGGCAGGACAAGCTCGATGAGGCCGAAGGAGGAGTCAGAGGACTACCGCTACTTCCAGGATCCCGACCTGCTGCCCCTTGAGCTGCCGTCGGAATGGCAGGAAGCGATCAGAGAGACCCTGCCAGAGCTGCCCGCGGCCCGCCGCAAGAGATTCATCACAGCCGGCGTCGACAATGTGACCGCAGGGGTTCTGGTGGACACTCCAGCCCTCGCGTCGATGTTCGAGGCTGCCGTTGCCGAAGGAGCCCCTGCCCGTTCGGTCGGAATCTGGCTGACCGGCGAAGTAGTGGCCCATACACGTCGCCGCGCCATTGCCGTCTCGGATACTGCGCTCACGTCAGACCACATCGTCGAGCTCATCGCAATGATCGACGGAGGAGAGCTCTCGTCGTCCGCGGCCAAACAGGTCTTGGCCGGGGTGCTCGATGGGGAGGGCACGCCGAGGAACGTGGCGGAGTCCGAGGATCTGCTTCAGGTCTCAGACACCGGTGCGATTGAGGAGGCCATTGCGGCCGTCCTTGAAGCAAATCCAGATGCTCTCGACAAGATCCACGCGGGCGACATGAAGCCCTTCGGCTTTCTGGTCGGTCAGGTCATGCGCCACATGGGAGGTCGCGCAGACCCCAAAGTCGTGCAATCCCTCCTCCGCACCGCCACCACCCCCTAACCCAGTCCTGTAACCCAGGGTATGGGGACCGGTATAGCGGCTGTGTGGTGGCCCATAGAAGCAGGTGCGCGATCCGTCACAGTCCTTCTGTGGGCTGTGGAACCGCATAGCGGTTGAAGTACCCTGGGTAACAGAGCCGGGTGGGGCTACGGAAGTGGGGATTTTGTCCTACCGTTGAGGGATGGCGTTCTTGTGGGACTCACTTGTTGAGGCGTTCGAATATCTTTCGACGTTCGGGACTGATCTGCGCGGCATCATCGTTTTGACGCTGGTTGTCTCGACGTTGGCGACTGCTCTCTCGGCAGGTATCGGCATCCCGATTGGGGTGTGGCTCGCGCACGCAACATTCAGAGGGCGGTGGTTGGTCCGCACAGTCGTCAACGTCGGTATGGGACTGCCCCCGGTCCTGGTAGGTCTCTTTGTGCTCCTCATCTTGTGGGGCAACGGCCCGCTTGGTGTACTCGACCTTTTGTTCACTCCAACCGCAATGGTGATTGTTCAGATGATCCTGGCCCTCCCGATAGCGATTGGCGTAACGCTCGGTGCTGTGGCAGGGCTTGCACCCGCAGCGACAGAGCAGCTTGCAGCGCTTCGTCTTCCGCCGCTGTCCCGACTGCGAATCCTCGTATCAGAAGCACGCATTGGTGTGCTTGCAGCGGTCGCTGCTGCTTTCGGCAGGGTCATCTCGGAGGTGGGTGCCGTCCTAATCGTGGGAGGAAATATTGCGGGGGAGACGAGGGTGTTGACGACGGCAATTGTGCAGGAGACACGACAGGCCCGCTTCGGAGCAGCAATTGCCCTTGGGATCGTTCTGCTGGTGCTCTCGGTCATGGTGAACGGAACTGTCACGTGGCTTCAGACAAGAGGTAGCGCGCATGTCTGATGGCTTCCACTTCAGATCGATCACTTTCCCACCCGATGGGTCTGTTCTCAGCGGACTTGACCTCGTCATCGGATCCACTGAATCGGTAGCCCTCTTTGGCCCTAACGGCGCAGGAAAGTCGTCCCTTCTGCGTATCGTCGCCGGCACAGCCCCGGGCAGCCACCCGCTTGCTGAGGTTGCCTACCTTCCGCAGAAGCCATACATGTTTCGCGGAACAGTTCAATCGAACCTGGTTCTGGGGCTCTCGCCAGACAACTCCGACATCGCCCGCCGCCTCGCAGGCGAACTGTCGGTCGACCACATCCTCGGCAGGTCAGCAAATGAGATATCGGTGGGGGAGGCACAACGAATCGGCTTGGCGAGGACACTTGCATCGAGCGCACCGCTGGTACTTCTCGACGAGCCGATTGCGCCGATCAACACCGCCAGCCGCAGAACAACCGTTGATGTGATCAGACAACGAACCGAAAATCGAGCTCTGCTGTGGGCCACTCATAGCCTCGACGCTGTGACGGGTCTCGCGGACCGCTTGCTGGTAATCGATGAGGGTGTGATTATCCGAGATGGAACCGTCGCCGAGGTCGTCGGCAATCCCGGCTCGGGGCGGGTTGAAGAGATCATCGGTGAAGGGTGACGACTCGCCGATGGGCCGCTGCCCTTGCTCTCCTGCTACTCATGTCAGCGTGCGGGGCAAACGACCAGTCACGCGCGGTCGTTGCGGCTGGTACCACACTCGTTGACTCAGGTCTGATGGCAGAACTTGTCGCGGCCTACTCCGTTGACCACCCCGACGACAACATTGCTGTGATTGCGCTCTCGTCATCCGAAGCGATAGTGCTGGCGTCATCGGGGAACGCCGACGTGCTGATTACTCACAACAAAGAAGTACTCGACGAGTATCTGTCAAGCCAACCAGCCTCGCAGTCGACGGATACCTTCGCGAGCACGTTCCACCTCGTAGCCGACCCCTCCATCACCATCGAAGCTTCATCGCTGGTTGAGGCGCTCTCCATCGTCGCCGAGCGAGAGGTACTGTTCGTCAGCCGTGACGATGGATCAGGCACCAACGCAGCGGAACGCGACGCATGGAACGCAGCGAATATCGACCCCTCAGGCGAGCTGTGGTACCTCAGGACAGGAACGGCAATGGGCGCAACACTTCTCGTAGCCGATCAGAGACACGCAGCCACGCTCACAGAGCACGGCGCATTCCTCACGGCAGACAACCAGCTGTCACTCCTCAAGGTGCCGAACACCGCGATCCCGAATCCGTATCAGCTCACGCTCGTCGAATCGGCGTCGAAAGCCGGCGCATCGTTCTTCGAATGGATCAGCTCTCCTCTCGGAAGGGCGGCACTTGTCGCTGCGAACGATGAACTCTTCGGTCAACAGGTGTACGAATTCTGATGCAACGTGTCGCCACATCTCCGCGGCGATACCAATATGGTGTCTCCAGTCTGAGGGAGCTGACATGGGCCGACTGAAAGTCGTCGTTGCAGAGAAAATCGCAAAAAGCGGAATCGAGGGACTCTCGGAACGCTACGACGTTGTTGACGCGGTCGACCGCCAGCGAACCGAACTTCTCGATCTGGTCGTCGACGCATCCGCAATCATCGTTCGATCAAACACCCAGGTCGACCGCGAGCTAATCGAAGCTGCAGAGAAGCTCATGGTTATCGGTCGTGCTGGCATCGGCGTTGACAATATCGACCTCGAAGCCGCAACGGAACGTGGTGTCCTCGTTGTGAACGCGCCAAATGCCAACACTATCTCAGCGGCCGAACACACGATGGCGATGTTGCTCGCCCAGGCACGGAGGATACCTGAGGCAGACCGCAGCCTGAGGGAGGGCAGATGGGACAGGAGCACACTCAGCGGCATTGAGCTGCACGGGAAAACCCTCGGTGTGCTCGGTCTTGGCAGGATTGGCATCCTTGTGGCGCAACGGGCCAAAGCGTTTGGTATGAACGTTGTCGCGTACGATCCGTACGTGTCATCTGAACGGGTCCGACACCTGGACGTTGAGCTGATGGATCTCGATGACCTGTTTGCCGCTGCGGACATGGTGACGATTCACCTGCCCCGCACGCCACAAACCGAGAACATCATCAACAAGGAATCGATCAAGAAAATGAAGGACGACGTCCGCATCGTGAACGTGGCTCGCGGCGGCCTCGTGAACGAACAGGACTTGGCTGACGCAGTCCGCGACGGCAGGGTCGGCGGTGCGGCGATTGATGTCTTCGACTCTGAACCGTCCACAGATAGTCCCCTGATTGGTGTCACGGGGATCGTTGTCACTCCCCATCTCGGTGCGAGCACAAGGGAGGCCCAGGACAAGGCTGGGATCGCCGTTGCCGAAGCCGTGGGCGCAGCGCTTGGAGGTGAGCTAGTGCTCAGCGCCGTGAATCTCGACCTCGGGCCAGACGTGTCACCCGAACTCATGCCCTTCGTGAAACTCGCGGAGAACCTTGGCAAGATCTTTGCCGTCTTCTCCGGTGGGTTGCCGGACCAACTTGTCGTGACATCCAAAGGCGCTCTTGCTGATGACCCCGTCAAACCGATTGCTCTAGCGGCTCTCAAGGGTGCTCTCAGTGTCACTCGCGACAGGCCCGTCTCGTATGTCAACGCTCCCATTATTGCAAGAGAACTAGGTGTTTCGGTTGTCGAGGAGGCGCAGCCGGAGGTCTCGGACTATCAATCCGTTGTTCGGATCAGCGGGACGGTAGCTGGAAGGGAACGCACAGTTGCTGGCACATTCATGGAGCGGAAAGGCGCAGTTCTCGTCGGTGTGGATGGGTACGCAATCGAGGTTCCCCTGACAGACCACATGTTGCTGGTCCGCAACGACGACGTGCTCGGATGCATCGGCAGGGTCGGCACATACCTGGCGGACATCGGCAGCAACATTGCCGACATGGTCGTCGGGCGGGCACCGGACGGCAGCGCCGCGATGATGGGAATCGCGCTCGACGCAGCAATCTCAGAGGACGAGACCGCTGGACTCATTTCCCTCGACGGCATCCATGCAGCCCGCTACATCGATCTGTCGTGAACAGCTAGGTCTCTTCACAGAATCAACACGGCCAGCCATCCGGCTGCTAAGCCGTAGAGACCTGCGACCACGTCGTCCATGGTGATGCCGATGGCACCAGGAAGTTTCTCGGCTTGAGGGACCCCTGGCAGCACCTTGAAGATGTCCGCAAGACGTGCAACGACCACCGCGATAAGCCACGGCCATCCGGCCAGAGCGATGACCGCGACGAATGTTCCGGCCATCTCGTCGATCACGATCCATCCAGGATCGGCGTGGTCGTCGGCGAAGGGTCTTGACGACCACAAGGACAGTACAAGAAAGAGAATGAACACGAGCATGTGAATCCACCACGCTTGGCCAATCAGGAGATACGCGCCGAAGGCTGCGAGTGCCGCGCCGAATGTCCCAGCGCCGTTGTCTGAACCCCACAGTCGCGACGGGATGAGCCCCACACCGAATCCTGAAGCAACAAATCTGTGCACCACCAGACAGTAGACCGCTAGGTGTGTGCAGTACTGCTCACACCGACACAGGTCTGCGTATCGTTCGACCTCCAGATCCGCTCCACGAGAGAGATGTCATGCGCCCAGATCAGCTTGGAGACTTTCGTGTCCCAACTGATGCACTCATGCATCCAGATGGAGTCCGCGTCGTGTTCGTCGTTACCCAAATGGACATCGAGAAGGACGAGTATGTCCGGCAGTTATGGCTCTGGGATGGGACGACGTCGCGCCAGCTAACCAGTGGCAGGGAGGACACGCATGCCCGATGGTCGCCTGACGGATCGACACTAGCGTTCTTGCGCAAGGGTGACGGAGAACACGACCGAACCCAACTTGCATTGCTGCCGACGAACGGCGGTGAAGCGAAGGTGGTCACCGACTTCGAACTCGGGGTGACAGCATTCGAGTGGTCTCCTCTTGGTGACGTTCTTGCAATCGTCGTTGCTGAGTATGTCGATGGATTCGATGACGACGACGAACGCACTCGTGCACCACGACGGATCAGCAACCCGTCGTTCCGCTTCGACAACCGAGGATGGACCTACAACAAGCGCTCACACATCTGGATCCACGACGTGGACTCCAGCGACTCCGAGCAACTCACGGAAGGTGACTACGACGAGTCCGGTCCGCGATGGAGCCCCGATGCCTCATCAGTTACCTACCTGTCGGCTGCACACCGGGAGCGATGGACTCGTCCATTCAATCAGGTATTCACGATCGCCGTCGCGAGCGGTGGAGCAACGCCCGTGACACCGATGGGCGACTGGTCGTGGTCGGGATACAGCCCGAGCGCTGCACTCCATGTCATCGGGCGAGAGACCGATGCTTTCACGCTCGATCCGAACCCGTTCCAAAGGCTCGAACCGGACGGTGCGCTCACGAAACTCACTGACATTGACCGCACGATCATGCCTGGTCATCCACTGGGACCGCTCACAGCCCCCGTCTTCTCCGACGACGACAGCGCAACGATGGTTATCGAGGACCGCGGCTGTCAGCGCGTCATCTCGGTCAGCCCATCGGGTGAGGTATCCGACGTGGCCGGTGGTCAACGCCTCATCACGGGGTGGTGCCCCTCACCAGACGGGCGCGGCGCCGTGTTCATCGCCTCGTCGCCACGTCAACCGGGCGAGGTGTATCTGTGGGATGCCGGTGGCGAACGTAAGATCACATCTCTCAATGACGAGTTCGTTGCCGATACGCAGCTTGTTGAGCCGCAGGAGTTCGTGTACGAGTCGGACGGTCACGAGATCCATGGCTGGGTATTTCTCCCGGCAGGCGACGACAACGTGCCGCTGCTGTTCAACATTCATGGCGGACCGTATACCCAGTATGGATGGGGGTTCTTCGACGAATTTCAGATGTACGTCGAAGCAGGGTTTGGCGTCGTGGCAGTCAATCCGCGGGGCTCCTCTGGGTACGGTCTCGAATTTGGAGAAGCGCCATGTGGCAGATGGTCGCAGGAGACTCCTCCGGATATCGCCGATCTCATGGCGGCACCGTACGAAGCTGCGAAACAGTTCCCGCGCCTCGACGTTGAGAACAAGGGCATCATGGGTGGCTCATATGGAGGTCTCGCAACTGTCATGGTCACGGCGCGCGACACGTCGTACGTGTCGGCAGTCGCCGAACGTGGTGTCTACAACTGGGTCTCGATGGCTGGCACAACAGACATCCCGTGGTTCATGCATCTGTACCTCCTTGCCGATATCCCAGACGGTGTTGACGAGATATGGGAGGCAAGCGCACTCGGCAGGGCACACGACATCGAGACACCGACACTAGTCCTGCACTCCGAGGGCGACTTTCGATGTCCGGTCGAACAGGGCCAGCAGCTCTTTGGTGTCCTCCACCGCTCGGGTGTGGAGACCGAACTGCTTCTGTTCCCTCCCGATGAGGGACATGAGCTCTCGCGAAGCGGCGCACCGAAACACCGTATCGACCGTTTCGAAGCCATCATTGACTGGCACAAGAAATTCATCAACACGTGACCTCGTAGATGTGCGGCTAAGGGCGCATTCTCTGGCAAACTAGGAACATGCAAGCAACAGAACACATCTGGATGGACGGCAAACTCGTGCCATGGGCCGACGCAACGGTGCATGTCCTCACACACGGTCTTCACTACGGTACCGGTGCCTTTGAGGGCCTACGGACATATGAGACCGACGACGGACCGGCGGTGTTCCGCCTCGTCGACCACATCAAACGCCTCGAACTCTCAACGAAGGCACTCGGTATTCCCTTTGAGTACAGCATCGACACCATTGTTGATGCGTGCACAGAGGTCGTGCGCGTCAACAATCTCTCGTCGTGTTACATCAGGCCGATCGTGTTCTTCGGTACCGGTGCAATGGGTCTCAACCCGGCTGGCGCCGATGTTCATGTGGCGATCGCCGCGTGGGAGTGGGGTGCGTACCTTGGAGACGAAGGGCTGGAGAAGGGCATCAGGGTTGCCGTCTCGTCGTGGCGTCGAATCGGTCATGAAGCAAACATGCCAAACACGAAGGGCACAGGTGCCTACATCAACTCTGTTCTTGCAAAAACTGCAGCCGTCCGAGCCGGATACGACGAGGCGATTCTGTTGAACACGTCAGGTCTTGTTGCTGAGGGATCAGGCGAGAACATTTTCGCCGTCAGGGACGGCATTCTCTACACGCCACCCACCGCGGCTGGTGCCCTGGGTGGCATTACCCAGGACTCGGTGAGAACCATGCTCACGGATGAGGGGTACGAGATCCGTGACTTCGCTCTCTCAC
>SMXV01000062.1 GCA_004356175.1 Acidobacteriota bacterium | reverse complement strand
TCTCACGCCTGTTGCCATCCGTTAGCAAGTCGACCGTCGTACCCACGATGCCGCTGCGATCTTCCTGTTCAATGACGATTGCTCCTCCGGACTCGACGAAGTCAGCCGCGTTCTCGCGCTGGTATCCCCTGCCAGCGGGCAACGGCACGATGATGCTCGGGGTAGCAGTTGCATGAAGCTCTGACACTGTCATGGATCCGCCCCGTGCAAGCACGACGTCACAGGCCGCGTAAAAGCTCACCATGTCCGGCTCGAATGCGATGACCCGCCATGCGTCACCTACCCCGGCCACGGCAGAGATTGACTCGATGTTTGCTGCACCAGCAAGATGCAGCATCACGAACGTTCTCCGCGCGCTCTGAGCGATCTCGATGGCGATCTCGTTGAGTGCCTGAGCACCCTGACTGCCTCCGACAATGCCAAGAACAACACTGTCCTGGTCGATGTTGTATCGTCTCCGCGCCTCCGTCCGCAGCTTGTCGCGGTCAAATGTGTCGAATGCCGCCCTGAGCGGATTGCCGACAACACGAGCGGATGGAAGTTTCGCCAGAGCAGGTTCGGACGCGACGAATATGGTGTCGGCCCTGCGAGCGAGCAGCCGGTTCGCAATTCCTGGCACCGCGTTTGCCTCGTGGATGATCAACGGAATTGAGCGTCGTTTCGCGGCCAGTCCTGCGGGACCCGATACGTACCCACCGAACACTGCCATGGCACGAACGCCGGCGCGCTCGATCCACCCCTCAATGTCGCGTCGCGCGCGGCGAACCTTGAGTGGAAGTGTCAGGTTGTCGAACGACAACGACCGTCTGATACCGTGGATATCGACCTCAACAAATGGGTATCCCGCCTCTGGAACGGTCTCTGCCTCCATACGATCGCCGCCGAAAAAGATGATGTCATCTCGTCTCAGGCCCATGTTCACAAGAGCCTCAGCTACGGCAATGGCCGGGAATATGTGGCCCCCTGACCCAGCTGCGGCCATCCCAATTTTCACGCAGGTTCGCTTGAAGCGTGTGCGGCATCGGACGAGCGGGAGATGTTGATCAGCACGCCAATCGCTGCAAGACTCGCGACCATCGCGTTGCCGCCAGAGGAGATGAATGGGAGCGGAACACCAGTGATGGGCACCACGCCAATCACGCCCCCGATATTCACAAGGGCCTGGACAGTAAGCCATGACACGATCCCGATTGCCAGGAGGCGTCCGTACATATCAGGCGCACGGAACGCTATCGAAACTCCTGCGACACCGATCATGGCGAACAGGAGAATAACGATTGAGGCACCGGCGAAACCGGTCTCTTCGCCGATAATCGCAAAAATAAAGTCCGTGTGGGCGTTTGGCAACCACAGCCACCGCGCCCTGCTCTGGCCAAGACCCACTCCAAACATGCCCCCCGTACCGAGCGCAACCATCGATTGCACTGCCTGAAGCCCTGCGCCCTTGGCATCGTCGAATGGTCTCAGCCAGGCAGTCAGACGAGTTTTTCGGTAGTCGGCAGACATGGCAACCACGACCATTGCCATAGCCCCGAGTCCAGCCATGGAGAAAACGAAGCGCAGCGGCACTGCGGAAGCTGCCAGCACAATGAAGGCGGGTGTCACAATGAGAAGAACGGAGCCGAAGTCCGGCTGGGCGAGTAACAACAGCCCAACGGTTCCCAGGATTGCAGCAACAGGAACCGCAACATGCCGAATGTCGTTGAGCAGCGCGTCCTTCTTTGTGAGAACTGCCGCAAGAAGGGAGAGGGTCGCGAATTTCGCGACCTCGGCGATCTGAAGCGTCACCGGCCCGAGCTCGATCCACCGAGTTGCACCCCCTCTCCTGTCGCCAATGGCAAGTGTGATCACAAGTCCGACAACCACTGCTGCGTACAGCGGAAAGGCTATCCGCCTCCACCAGTTATAGGGAATGAACGTTGTGACAACGAGGGCGGCGAAACCAAGACCAACCCACAGGACCTGCCGTGTGAACAGTTCGAACTGATCCGCGCTCGCTCTGATCGATACGACTGATGATGCACTCAGCATCGCGCCGAGTCCAATGGTCACCAGCATGGCAACCACGACAAGAAGCAGAACCGATCGGCGGCCACCGTCTGAACGAATTTTCGCTCGGGTGCGGGCATGCCTCTGCTTCGGAGCATCCTCCGATACCAGGGCGTCAGGGGGTGCAACATGGGTCATGCTGCTGCCCCGTTCATTTTCGTGACAAGACGTTGGAACACGTCTCCACGCTCCGCATAGGACGAAAAGGCGTCAAAACTTGCACACCCTGGCGACAGGAGAACGGTGTCGCCAGACGTTGCAGTTAATCGAGCGACCTCGACAGCTTCCTCAAGCGAAGCGACAACCACGGCGTTATCACGCGCACTCTGTTGGATAGTCGGCCCAGCCTCGCCAAAGAGTATAAGTTTCGTTACCTTGCCGAGCTCACCAATGGGTGAAAGGTCAAGACCCTTGTTCTGTCCGCCAGCAAGAAGCACGACCGGTGCAAGGGCCGCGACCGCCGCCAAGGTCGCATGCGGATTGGTTGCTTTCGAGTCGTCAATCCACACGATGCCGTCGACTGTCGGAACGACTTCTCTGCGATGTTCTCCCGCCGAGAACGAAGCAATGCCAGCCGCAATTCCGGCCGGCGAGGCACCCGCCGCACGAGCAACCGTTCCAGCCACAACCAGATCGAGTAGAAACGAGACATCTGTCGTTGGTGGGTCGTACGCCACGCCGTCAAGCAGAATCTGACCCTCCGAAACGCCGTTGCCTCCTGCAGGAACATGCGTTCCTGAACACGGGACGAGCAGACACTGCGCTTCTACTACAAGCGAGGTCACAACTGCGTCGTCTACGTTGAACGCGAGGACGGCCTCACTGCCCATGCCAAGAAAAATTCTTGCCTTTGCTTCAGCGTACGCCTCAAAACTTCCGTGCCAGTCGAGATGGTCAGGCGCGACGTTGAGCAGCGCCGCTGCCGTTGGAACCGGGGTGCCGAGGAACCGAAGCTGATAGGACGAGAGCTCGACGACGAGGACGTCTGCGTCAGTCGCCTCCGACCCCGATACAGCGCTTCCGACGTTTCCGACTGAAACCGCCTGCACGCCGGAAGCGATCAGCATTGCAGTTATCAATTCCGTCACAGTTGTCTTGCCATTGGTTCCGGTCACTGCCACGAATGGACGATCGATGTGTGCAAGGCCAAATCCCGCCTCCGAAATGACGGGAAGCCCAGCGGCGAGGATATCGCTCAGCGGAGGAGTGACTTCTGGGAACCATGGTGACGTTACGACACGATCGACGCCGACGAGATGTTCGCGAGTCCACTCTGCGGGAAGCACCTGCACGCGGCCTAGAAGGTCGCCAGGCGGGTCGGGTGACTCAGCGTCGAACACGACGACGTCATCTCCCTCAGCAAGGCAGGACCGCGCGACATCGGCGAGACCGCGAAGGTTCGTTCCGAGGATGAGCGTCCTCATGGGTTCGCCAATCCGGTGCCGGACACCCAATCGGCGTAGAACAGTCCGACACCTACCGCAACCATCATCCCAGAGATAATCCAGAAGCGGACGATCACCGTCGTCTCCGGCCAACCCTTCATCTCGAAGTGGTGATGGATTGGCGCCATGAGAAAGATCCGCTTTCCGAATCCTCTGAAGGAGATCACCTGGAGAATGACCGAGACCGTCTCCATGACATATAACCCACCGATGATGACGAGAAGAAGCTGTGTGTTTGTGAGAAGAGCGAGCGCGGCGATTGCGCCCCCAATTGCGTGCGAGCCGGTATCGCCCATGAAGATCTTCGCGGGCGCCGCATTCCACCAAAGAAACGCAAGCGACGCCCCGAGGACAGCGGCGGCGAGCACGGCTACGTCGAGAGCGCCTTCGTTGCCATAGAAAATCGGATTGCGCGATTGCCAGAAGGCAATGAGAACGTATGACCCGAACACCAGAGCAGCCGATCCAGCAACGAGACCATCGGCACCATCGGTCAGATTGACACCGTTTGCCGTTGCAGTGAGCATGAAAAGCACGAGACCGAAAAACAGAACGGGTCCAAGTTGGATCCCAAACGGACGGGCAAAGGAGAGTTCGGTACTTACGCCCGCCTGAGCAGCACCCCACGCAAAGAGTGCTGCAACAATGAGTTGTCCTGCAAACTTCCACCGCTTCGAGAGTCCCTGATTTCGTTTGCGTGCAAATTTTGTGAAGTCGTCTGCAAACCCGATCGCCGCCATGCCGACGAGGGCAAAGAGGCCGAGAATGGCCTTGTCGCTCAACGGCTGGCTAACAAGCCCAACCCCAACCCCAACTGTGAATATCTTGAAATGCGCCAGAAAGTACCCGATCGAGGCACCAATGACGATGACAACGCCACCCATCGTCGGCACACCCTGCTTGTGTTTGTGTCCCTCAACTTCTGACTGAATGAATTGTCCAATGTTGTTGCGACGCAGAAATCGAATAGCGAGAGGCGTAGCGAAAATAACGATTACAAAGGAAATCGCTGATGACATCAGAAGTGAAATCACGATCCAGAGTCCTCGATCAGTTGCAGTGCGAGGCGTTCAAGACTGGCTGCGCGCGATGCCTTTACAAGCACGACGTCTCCCGCTTCGACGATGTCCTTCAGGGTATCGGCTGCATCCACAATATCTGCGGCATTGACAACTCCACTGCCAAAGCCAACTCCGTACCCATGGTCAGGTCCAACCACAATCAGTTTCACAAATCCGAGTTCGGATACAAGTCTGCCGATTACTTCGTGTTCTTGTTCGCAGAGTGGTCCAAGTTCAGCCATAGCGCCGAGTACTGCCACATGTCTGCCGTCCATGGAGGCAACGGTTCGAAGCGCATTCTCGACCGATTTTGGGTTTGCGTTGTACGTATCGTTGACGACGGTGAACGTTCCGCGGTGGATGTTCATGCGCCACGCCGCGCCGGTGAAGGCCTCCATGCCGGGTACGAAGGTGTCGAGCGGGATACCACAAGCAAGCGCCGCGCCAACTGCAGCCGCGGCATTAGCGGCTTGGTGTAGGCCCGGGGCCTGCGGCGCAATTTCGAACGCGCCATCTGGGGTACGCAGTGTGAAGCGAGCAAAGCCGTTTCCGTCGACACGTAGATTGCCCACAGCTATGTCTGGTGCGACGTCGCCACTCTCAAACCCGAACGTGAGTGTCGTCAGCCCTGTGCGCGCCCTAAGAGATGGCTCGTCCACAGGAACGACGGCAATACCACCCTCTGGGAGCATGTCGATCACTTCGTACTTTGCGTCTCTCAGCTTTCTGGGGGTTCCGAATGTTTCCATATGCCCAACACCCAGATTCGTAATCACAGAGACGTCAGGCGCAAGGACGTCTGAGAGCAGTGCGATGTGCCCAACGCCGCGCGAACCGACTTCAAGTACGAGCGCCGTCGCATCATCTGGAGTGCCAAGGACCGTCAATGGGACGCCGATTTCGTTGTTGAACGAGCTCGGTGACGCCCACGATCCCACGATTCCGGCCGCAAGCAGATCCTTGGTTCCTGTCTTGCCCGACGTGCCGGTGACTGCGACTGTCGGCACATGAATCTCCGCACGTCGTTTCGCGCCGAGAGCAATCAGTGCGTCGCTTGTCGAATTGACCTCAATGCGCGCCACGATGTCGATGCCGCTGTCCCTGTTCACAAGAACTGCGACGGCCCCATCTCCGAATGCGTCTTGTGCGAAGTCGTGACCGTCGAATGTGTCTCCGACGAGGGCAACAAAGAGGGCAGATAAGGCTCGACTTCGACTATCGGTGGAGACGATGTCGATTGTCTGGGTTGGGTCCGCGAACAGCTCTCCACCAACCGCGTGCGCGACGTCGCTCAGAGTCCACGACAGTGCAACAGGTTTCATATGGGCAACCATCCGAGCGATCGCAGAGCATCAATTGCTACGTCCTGGTCGACAAACGGCAGGATCTCTGTGCCGATGTCCTGGCCAGTCTCGTGGCCCTTGCCGAGGATCAGTACGATGTCGCCGGGCCGCGCGCTCGATACGGCACGCTGAATCGCTTCCCGGCGATCAACGACGATCTCAACCTCTGCCGCGTTCTGAGCGAGGGCATGACGCGATACGTCAGCAGCAATGTCCTCGGGTCGTTCAGACCGAGGGTTGTCAGTAGTGACGATTGTGAGATCAGAGTGCTGTGCAGCGGCCGAACCCATCAAAGGTCGTTTGTCCTTGTCACGGTCTCCACCGGCTCCGACAACGGAAATGATCCGACCAGACGTGGCTGTTCTTACAGACGCGAGTACTACGGCAATGGCGTCTGGCGTGTGTGCATAGTCAACAATCACGGTGAACGGTCCGTTGTGGTCGACGATCTCCAT
>SMXV01000061.1 GCA_004356175.1 Acidobacteriota bacterium | reverse complement strand
AGCGCACCACTGCTGTTGGGTTCGAAAGGCTTCGACCAGCTCACTTTCGACGCCATGCGTTGCTCGCAACAACTATCTGGCGCCAGGCGTGTCGAGAGGCACGAGCAGATCCGCGGTATTGTTCTGCACCTTGTTGACGAGCGTCGACACGGCATAGCGCTTCATCGACTCCGCTGGGTACTGCCCCATCAGCGCCCGTATAGCATCCTTGTCGTTGAGATCGGGATCCAGCCACGCATCCCACCGATCCTCTGGCATGATGATCGGCATCCGATCGTGAATCTCCTCCATAAGAGCGTTGGGAGGTCCAGTCAGGATCGTGCAGGTCACAAGACGTTCATCGGTGTCTGGATCATTCCACACAGACCACAGACCTGCAATCGGCAGCGGTTTGGAATCAGCACTGAAGATGTAGTGAGGAAGTTTGCCCTTCTCCCTGCGCTGCCATTCGTAGAACCCGTCCACCGGAATGATGCATCTCCGTTTCGTGAAGGAACTACGAAACATCGGTTTGTCAGCAGCAGTTTCTGACCGAGCGTTGAACGTCTTGGCACCGATCTTCTTCTCTTTGGCCCACGACGGAATCAACCCCCACCTCATTGAGGTGAGCGAACGCTCCCCGTCGAAGTCGGCAACTGCGTACACGAGCGTCGTCGGTGCGACGTTGTAACTCCCACGCAGAGTCTCGGTGCGAACGAACTCGGCGCCGAAATGCTCTGCATAGAACTCTGGTTTTTCGACTTGTACAAATCGACCGCACATGAGAACGACTGTAGACGAATATGGTCTCTCGATTTGCGTTATTACGTCTGCGCGTTCACGGAGTTGGTCAAGACGAGTACCGTTTCAGCCGATGAACAACTCCATGACTCCTGCGATCACCTTTACATCAGTGCGTAAGACATTTGGCGACGTCGTGGCTCTCGATTCTGTCGACTTCTCGGCACCGAAGGGGTCTGTAACGGTCCTGCTCGGTCCGAACGGAGCAGGTAAGACAACCACAGTTCGACTGACAACAGGCGCAATGATTCCCGACTCAGGAGTCGTGACCGTTCTTGGACTCGATCCGCAGATCCACGGCGACGAAGTGCGAGCACGCGTCGGTGTTGTGCCTCCGAAACCTGCGTTCTACGATCAGATTTCTGGCTGGGACAATCTCCAGTTCGCGGCCGCAATCTTCGAAGCTGACGAGTCAATGGCACTCGAGGCTGCAAAGCGTTTCGAAATCGAGGACGCTCTCGGCCAGGACGTTGGCGGATACTCAACTGGCATGCGTACGCGCCTGGCTCTTGCGCGTGCGGTACTGCACGACCCTGAGGTTCTCATGCTTGATGAACCGACTGCTGGCCTTGACCCCGAGTCTGCACGCTCGGTGCTGGAGCTCATTGGTGAGATGGCAGGACGAGGAAGAACAATTGTGATGTGCACGCACCTTCTTCACGAAGCGCAGGGGATTGCGGACCAGCTCGTGCTGCTTGAAGAAGGAACGGTTGAGGCAGCGGGGTCGCCAAGGGACCTGATCCGTCGGTACATGTCCAATCCGATTGTGATTATTGACGCAGAGGACAGATCCATGCTGCGCGCGGCCGCCGAACTCGACGGAGTGCTCTCTGTTCGTTACGACGGGGCGGCACACCTGACCGTGGACTCCATCGATCGAACATCTGACATCGTGACAGAACTCGTCAAGCGCGGAGCCAGGCTGACTCGCGTCGAGCCTCTCGATCCAACTCTCGAAGACCTCTACTTCGAGATTCAACGAGTGCACAGGAGATCCCAATGAGGTGGCGGATGGTCAAAGCAGTGGTTCGGATAGATCTCTACCGTCTCTTCAAGACGAAGGACTATTGGATACCGCTCGTCATTCTCGGAAGCATGTTCTTCGTGTTTCTACCCATCCTGCTTCTCGGGTCTCTGAATTTGATTGCACGGTCCCCCACGATTGCGCAGCTTGCAGATATCGTCGGAGCTCTGCCCGATGCAGTGCAGGCAAATATCAGAGGCGAAAGTCCCGCTGCCCGAGCCGCGTATGGCGTCTCTGTGTATCTGCTTGCCCCCATAGCAATCGTAGTTCCACTCACGATCTCGTCGGCTGTCGGATCGAACGCAATCGTCGGCGAGCGAGAGAAGGGAACGGGCGAGTATCTCGCTCACAGTCCGCTGACCGTCAAAGAGATCTACATCGCAAAGTTGCTCGGCAGTCTCATCCCCGGGTACCTCGCTGGAATTGTTGGTTTTGCCATGTATGCCGTGGTTGTGAACGTCCTCGTTGGCAGCCTCGTCGGTGGATGGTTCTTCCCGACGCCCGGCTGGATCATCTTGGTTCTGTGGGTAATTCCGCCGTTCATCACGATTGCGCTCGCACTGATACTGCGAATCTCTGCGCGGGTCCGCTCATCTGCAGCGGCGAGCCAAGCCTCGAGTCTTGTGACGTTGCCCGTTATTCTCATGAGCTACGGTATTGCAACGGGTCTGATCTACTCACCCGTTGCCTCGGCCGCGATTGTCGGACTCGTTGCGTGGATCATTGCCGCAATCCTGTTGGTCACGGGTTCCAAGTCGATCAAACGAGAGCGTCTGCTTGGCGTCTCCGCCGAGGCATAGCGCCAGTAGAGCCTCGGCAACGCCTCAGTTTCCTAATGCCCGCTCGAGCAGCATCGTTGAGCGGAACTCGCCGTGTTTGAATCCAGCTTCGTCGAGGACCCCGATTTCTGGGAACGCGAGCGCCCGATGCAACCCGACGGACGCCTCGTTTGGGGAGGGCGATGATCGCGTAGGCGCGGTGAAATCCCCTCGTACTGAGCTCGTCAAGCAGCGCTGTGTAGAGGGTGCGGCCGACGCCGTGTCCCACAATCTCGGGCGCAAGAACGATCGTGGTCTCCGCGGACTTCCTGTATGCCTGTTTCGGCTGCCAAGATCCAGCCCACGCGCTGCCGACAACTTCACCGGCTCGCCGCGCAACGAGTACCGGGTAGCCATTGGAGATACGCGATTCGAGCCATTCGAGGCGCTTGGCGTCGGTCCAGGGTTCGACATCGAACGATATGTGCGAGCCAACGATGTAGCCGTTGTAGATAATGTTCAGCGCTGCGACATCCCCGCTCGCGGCTGGGCCGATTGCGAGTTCTGAGCTCATGTGTCGACCGACGCCGATTGACGGCCTCTCCTTCGGACTTCCCGGCCTTGCGGTGGAGACCATTTGAAGTATCGGATGGCGAGTATGACAGCTACAACTCCCCATAGGGACATGTAGAGAATTGATGCCCAGTCCCATCCAGCGCCGACGGTTTCAGGATTGAACGCCGCCACAAACGGCTCGACGAAGTGCTTCAGCGGGAAGATTCGCGAAAACGTCTCAATCCATGACGGTGTGTCGGCAGTCGGGATGATGAAGATCCCGGAGAAGAACGCCAGAGGCAGCAACGTCGCATTCGTAATGGATGTTGCTGCCTCGCCGCTCGACGAGACCGCTGCAACGAGCAGCCCCAGCGCGGCGAATGTCGCAACACCGACACCGAACGTGACAGTCGCAGACAATATGGTCGCCGCAAAAATTTGGACTCCATAGAAAACGACGCCGATCGTCATCATGATGCCAACGGCGAGGGCAGCAATCAGTGTGGCCGCCACAATCTTGGCGACCATGTAGATCGAGGATGGCAGCGGAGTCCCGCGCACACGTTTGAGGATTCCAAGGTCTCTCTGATACGCAGTGGTGACAGCGAGGTTCGTGTAGGTCGCCGACACCGCGGCAAACACCGCCATCGCAGGCGCGTAATACTGCGCTGCGGTGACGCCTGTTACACCGCTCGTTGAGTTCCCAAAGACAAGGGAGAACACGAGAAAGATCATGAGGGGAAAGAACAGCGTGAAGAACGCAGCCATGGGGCTTCGGAAGAACATCCTTAGCTGGTAGGCGGACTGAATCTGGAGAAGGGAACGATTCGAAGGGCGCTCAGACATGATTGTCTCCCCCTGTCAGTTCGAGGTATACGTCCTCAAGCGAGGGACGTGCGACTTTCAATCCGGCGAGCTCAACGTCATGGTCGAGGGCCCAACCCGTTATCAGATGCAGGTCTCTGGTTGGGTTGTCAGATTTCACGGTCACCAGACCACTGTCGAGTCTCGCCATCTCGGCGACAGGAAATCCCTCAACAGTCTGGAGGTCAAGGTGGAACGTGATCACGGTCCTCGCCGTATCGCGGCCTCCTAGCGTCTCTGGGGTTCCAGTCGCGACGATCCTTCCATCGGCGATTACCGCGACACGATCCGCGAGATGCTGTGCCTCGTCCATGTAATGCGTCGTCAAAAGGACGGTCTTGCCAAGGGAGGTGAGGTTGTCAATGATTGACCATGCCTGGCGGCGTGCGCTCGGATCGAAGCCTGTAGTCGGCTCGTCAAGGAAAATAAGCTCGGGATCTCCAACAATTCCCAGTGCAAGTTCAAGCCGCCGTTTCTGACCCCCCGACAGCGTCTTGATCCTGGCGTGAGTCTTCTCCTCAAGACCGACAAGCTCGATCAGGTCACCCGTCTTTCGCCGGCGCGGATACATCGAGCCGTATACGTTGATGACTTCTTCCACTGTGAGCTGGCCTTCGACAGCAGGATCCTGAAGCACGATTCCGATGCGCTCCCTGTACGACCTCTCGGCTAGACCGGGGTCGTGCCCCAACACTGACACCGCGCCGGATGACTTCGATCTGTGACCCTCAAGTATTTCCACGATGGTTGACTTGCCTGCACCGTTGGGTCCGAGCACGGCAAACACTTCGCCCGCTTCAACGGAGAAGCTCACGCCCCGTACGGCCTCGACGTCGCCGTAGTTCTTCACAAGATCTGTGACTTCAATAACCGGCATCAACACATTCCACCACACCATCCGTTCCTACTCCCAAAGGCCATGAGACGCAGGCGCTCGAATGATCCGATCCGAGTCGCACCTTCAAGAACTCGATGTCACTCGTTCAGCCACCGTGATGGACGCGACTTGAGACCCGTGAACCCAAGCTCGTCACACAGGAGCTCGAACGGCTCTCGATCGACGCCCTTCCACTCAAGATCATCGAGCGTCTGAGGAATGTCGGCATCAGTTCTGAGAATCGCCAGCTGACGGTATAGCAACGCGTCCTCCATGCGAGTGCGAAGAGTCTCAGCCAACTTCTCGGCGCTGCGAACCTTCACGTCCCAATCGTCGGCCGACTCAGGAATGGAGTCGAGATGGCCGTACCTAGCAAGCAGACTTCCGGCAGATTTTGCACCCCATCCGGGCAGACCCGGGATGCCATCGGAGGTGTCACCGACAAGACCGAGGTAGTCAGGAATCGACTCTGGCGACACGCCGAACTTCTCCCTCGTTCCGTCTGCGTCCAGAAAGACACCCTTCCGCCGGTCGTACGTGACAATCTTTGGATTCGAGAGCAGTTGTGTCATGTCCTTGTCAGGGCTCATGATCACGACCCGATCCACCTCGTCGACGAACTTTGCGGCGGCCGATGCCATCCCGTCGTCGGCCTCGAACTCGATCATCGACCAGACGGTGATCCCCATCGCGACCATCGCTCGTTCGGCGACCGGAAATTGTGCGTACAACTCTGGCGGTGTCCCCTCACCTGTCTTGTACCCATCGAACATCTCGTTGCGGAATGACTCGATTACTGAGTCGAACGCGGCTCCGATGTGGGTCACATCCCCACTCGCAAGAAGGCTGAGCGTCGAGGACATCAGACCAGAGACCGCACCGATCTCCCATCCCTCAGGTGTCTCGCGAGGTGGCGCACCAAAGTGGTTCCGGAACAGTTCGTAGGTGCCATCAACAAGATGGAGCGTCGTCATATCGGAACGATAGACGACCCGCAAACCATTGGGCACAGTTGGAGACTCAAGCGGACGAAGAGTCAGATATCGGATGGTTCCTGGCCCCAATGTGCCAATCTGGGCGATGGGCTGGCATGTTCTGACAACGACACACCCGCTCGTTGCTGCCAGAGAACACGACCAGATCCTTCGCGACCACACTCTCTGTGCTATCGACCTCCGCCGGTCTGTCGCCCATTCTCGCGGGCTATCCGGCGTTCCACAACGTCACATCCCCGGTGCTGCGTCTACATCGCTTGAGGTCAACGCGGATGGAGCGACCGGAATGGAGACACCCTCTGGGTCGTAAGTCACTTTCGCTGCAACGCCGGCCCGCACTCGGGTTCAGCAATGAGACGCGGGCGGTCTTCCATACCGCCCGAGGCGGACGAATCGGGACTCCCCTGTTGGCGGATACTCACCAATCAGGAACTCGATGCCACGCCAGTTCTCGGCGGCAAACTCGAGGCATGGACCGCAATGGACTTCCGAGTATCCACCAATGAGATCTGATGACCTGTACAAGATTTCTTGCTCGCACCAGGAGACATTGCCGAACGGGGAGTTGTGGACGCCCTCACCGACGGATCGGCCTCATTGGACACCAACTCCCTGGCATCGCGGTTCGTCGACACTGGATGCGGGGTTGCGGAGGCAACAATCTCTCGAGGTCGTTCCGGTGTGGCCATGGGTCACGACATCTCGATCTGGAAGTAGCTTGCACCGGCCGTGCCGTGCTGTATCACGGTTT
>SMXV01000060.1 GCA_004356175.1 Acidobacteriota bacterium | reverse complement strand
GCCGTCGACAGACAAGAAATCATAGTAAGGGCGCAACTTCTGCCGCTGTTGATAGATCTGCAAAACCGGTCCGAATACCATGGTCGAGTCAGAGACGGCGATCCGATCAAGATGCTGGATATCCGGCGGTTCTTCCAAATAGCTGACCCACGGGGCGACAACCGGTGCATTCTGGGCCGTCTGACTCGCCAGCAATTCCTGTTGGGTCACGGGATCATCGGGCAGTATCCACTCATGAACTTCAACATCTCCGAGTCGATAAGCATCGAGCGTCGCCTCGATGTGCCTGCCGATATACTCTTGCTCAACATAAGGCTCGTTCGGTTGGACGAAGACATAGTCTCTAATGATCACGGCCAGAAAGAAGAAGAGCTGTACACCCAGCAGCGCTGCGCCCACATAGGCCCGACGCTTCAACGACAGCTGCAGAGCGGAGGGTTCAGCCGCCGGCATCGTTCCCGCCTCGCGGGGGCTATCCCGACCGTCCTCCGTATAGCCCGCATGCAACCGCGACAGAGCGCTGACAACTACCAGGGTCAGCCCAACCGTCACGCCGCACAGAACATAAATACCGTTGAGAGTGGAGAAGAGTCCCACTACGTCGAGATACTCGGCACCGGTTCGCACGCCCGACGGTTCGTTATCTTTCAGCAGCAGCCCATATCGGCTCAGGTAGATTTGCAGCGCCCACACAGTCCCCAACACGCAAACCAAGCCGTTTACGTAGGGGACGGCAAAGGATCCGATTGTACGACGGATGTCCAAGCCCCGCGGCGCAGAGACGCGAGCAGAGGCAAGCTGGTCACAACGTGCGATGAGGCAGGCCCCGATGCCAAGCATCGCCGCCGCTTCGACCCCTGTTAGACAGAGGTGCCAAGCTGGCAATCGGTATACGTAAAAGCCGACGTCTATGCCGAAGACCGGATCGACGCGCTCAAAAGGCACGCCGTTTAGGGCCAGCAAGAACTGCTGGTAGAAGCCCGAAAGGACCCATCCCCCGACAATGCCGAACCAGAGGGCGATGTGCCGACCGGCGGTTCTCAGCGTTTGACTGTGCGCATGGGTTCTAACTGGAGCATAGACGGCCAGAGCCAAAAGGCTCCCGTACCCTACGAAGAGCCCCAGCTGCATAGTTAGATTTGTCCAGAAGATTGTCCGGAAGCCGAGGCTTTGATTGAACCAAAACTGGATCAGTATATCGGGGATGGCGTTGATTCCGAGGAAGGCGAACAGCAACCACGTCCAGAAGCTAAACGACCTCCACAGCACTGCGGGACGGGGGATATAGGGTGGGTTGTGGCTCACGACGCTGCCGCCTCGGTCTGCGCTGAGGACTGACTGAAGAAGACTCTCCAGGTCTCAAACACGCTCGGGCACCGGCCCAGCCAGAGCACGATTACAAAAGCGACAAGAGACAGGCCGTTGATGAGTATCGAGTCGAGCAGCGAAACCGTCGCTCCGGTCAAATACCCCTCGTCGAAAACTCGAAACATCACGACGGAGACAAGCTCATAGACACCGACGCTCGCGAACGTATACGGAAGTACCCTGGCCATGTTCGCAACCGTGATCACGATGACGAACTGAATGAAGCCTAAGTCCTTCATTAGTACGTAGTCATCCATGGGCGAAGAAAAGGCCTGCTTGATGCACCAGTATCCGAGGATCTCAATGCCAAGCGCGACCAGCGAGATCAACACAACACTCACCATGAAACCGGGCGATTGCATCAGCCGCCGAGTAGCTTTAGCCAGCGCTGGCCCATTGAAGGCTGCCCAAACGTAAGCGAAGACGTTCCAGCGGCTAGCTGCCGTGGTGGCTTGACCCAGCGGACGAGTCAAAGAGACGACCGCGACGAGAAGCACAACAGTCCAAAAAGCGGGTACGATCGCGCCTTCCCAGCCGAGGTAAGCTAAACCTCCGACAAGCAGCAGTACGATCCCATATACCTCAAGCAAGCGATTGTGGAAAACGACGTTGGCTGCTGTTTCTTCAGGGACACCGTCGTTCACCAAGAACTGGACTGTTCCTGTTTCGCCGGGTCCAAAAGGAAAGAACAGATTAAGACCGCGTCCGAAGAAGTAACTAGATATCTGCCCTCGAGCCGAAGGATCCACGCCCAGATGAGTTGCCACTAGTCGCTGGCGGATGCCGCGCAGAAGGAGCGCCACCGACACAAATATCAGAGCGAGATAGAACGGGGCCCACCCGAAGCGTCTGTCGGATACAGCGATCAATTTCAGGTCGACGTCAAGCCAACCGTCTCCGATGTCAGCGACCTTGACGATGCTTAGATCAGCCAGGTCGTCGAGGATGCGGAAATTTGCAAAAAGCTCCAGCGTTCCGGAGCGAAATGCCTGCGCGTCCCACGGCGACGGTCCGTCGGCGTCCGGCACGAGTATCAGAAAAATGAAAGCCAGCAGCAGTACGGCAAACCCGTAGGACCAGGCGACAGATAATCCCATTCGTTCCGACATCTCTGTTACTCTCCCTGTGTTTCCGGCTCACTAAACCACGGCAACTCATATGCCCGCTGCTCATCTGCTTCGGATGTCTCAAGCGCGCGAATGGCCTGGACCAAGGACGTTCCCATCGTCGTACGTCCGCGGTAGACGACAGAGATCAGCTTGATCTGCGGCAAGTCATTCTGCAGCGAGGTGATCCACAGCGGCTCCACGTACATCAGGTCACCGCCTACCGGCAGCAGCAGAGTGTGTCCTCGGATTACCTCTGAACCATGTCTCACCCAGAGCGTGATCTGTTGGTTTACCTGGGCGTCATTGTCAATCAGCGTGTCGGCTTGTTCCGGTCCCTCAACGAACTCCCCTTGCGGCACGCGCAAGTTCAGCAGTCTCCCATAGTTGCCAGGGTCTTGGAACACAATAACGAGGGACCTAAGATTACTCGCGCCTTCAGGGGTGAAGGGCATGAGCATGGCGTATTGCAAGTCTCCCGGGACTCCGACATCCGCTGCGGCAGGCAAATCCGCCGGATCCAGGAGAATGTTGTATCCCTCGTAAGAGAAGGTCATCTGATCGGTTGTGCCAAATTCGGTAAGCCCGCGGCCGATCGAACCGATCACCTCGTCGGCGTCATCCCAGAGGTCCTCGGAGTTGTAGAACTCAAGCGGGTGCTGTTGGTGGTATCGCTTGTAGATGTCGTCGAATTGAATGTGGAACCACTGCAGCGGATAACTGAGCTGCTCCGAGACGGCTTCAGACATAGCAGCGGCCGACTCGAATAAATCTGGATACACGCGCTGCCAGGCGTTGATGATTGGATCATCTGCGATCTTGAAAAAGCGTACGTCACCGGTATAAGCGTCGATAGTGATCTTGACCGAGTCTTCGCCGTAATTGATGATCCTCTCCGGAACCGGTTCCACCGCTCTCTCGTCAGCCTTGTCGCCCAGGACCTCACGAAACGAGTAGGGGTAGTTATCGCTCGTCGTCAGTGCGTTGACCAGCCAAAGGATTCTTCCCTCCGCGGCAAAGGCGTATACGTTTGTGTCGAGAAACAGGAACGGCGCGATGGTTCGCGTACGCTCGATCGGCGTCCGAAATAAGTGGGCACGAGTCCGCTCATGATCGATAAATTCGGAGAACAGGAATCTGTTGAAATCACCCGTGTCCAGCGCGAGAAACAAACGCTTTAGTATCGAATCAACCGGAATCCCGAGGTTCTGGTTTGGAGCGTAGACGACCTCGCGGCGGGACTGGCCGGTAGCGTAGTCGAATTCCTTCAGATGATGGACATCCGTCAGAATGTAATCATCCTTGGCCCCTTCGCCGAAATAGATACGTGGCTCGGTCTCGAACACAGGATTCGTTGGCTGAGGCGGAATGTCGGCCACTGCATAAAGCGGCCCGCCCTCCGCGTTCAGCTTGTGAACCGGACTCATAACGAGACCGAAACCATGCGTGTACATCAGCGCGGCGCTTCCCCAGTGCTGTAGCCACTGCTTTGGGCCAGCGAATCCGATCGAGGGCATCTCGCGGACAGCGCTCACGTACATTCGCTTGCTGCCATTTACCGAGTAGCGAACACTGTCTACGGAGATGAACTGGTAGTAAGGGCGCAGTTGTTGCTCTTGTTCGTAGATTCGGAGCATGGGGCCATAGATGGTAGTGGATCCAGTCGCCTGAACGCGCTGGTAGTGTTGAACGTCTGGTGGCTCTTCCAGATTGCTGACCCATGGCGCCAGCAAAGGCGCATTGGCCACCGTGCGACTGGCCAGTAGCCGCTCAGCCGATAGCGCCTCGTTGGGCAGGCGCCAGTCCACGATTTCGACTTTGTTCAGACGATAACCGCGCATTGTCGCGGCGATGTGGCGCTGGATATAGGGAACCTGAATCGTCGGCTCGTTGGGTCTTACGACAAGGTAGTTCCTGGCGGTCACGGCGATGAAGAAGGCCAGATCGAGTACCAGCAGGCCAACCACCGCCCTCAGCGGCACGCGGAGGTTGAACTTTTGCCAGCCGCCTTCGCGAGCATGTATCGCGGTAGACCCTTGGCAGTACCGTCCGATGCGATGGAGGCTGTACCCGACCAGCGCCATAATCCCGATCTCCACGAATACAGACACGTTGATCATGTTCAACGTGGAGAACAGGCCGGTGACATCCAGATAGGCGGCACCCGTCCTGACGCCCGTGTCACCGTTGTCTTTGAACAATAGACCGTAACGCGCAAGCAGAGTCTGCGCTACTAGAGACAAGCCGAGTACGAAGAGCGCGAGGTTGAGGCCGTTAGTAACGTGCAGGCCGAGCTTCGTCGCCAACGTCAGCTTCAAACTACTCAACACGCCTTGAGCATTCAGACGATCGAACCGGCCCACGAGTGCAGAGGTCGCCGCTATGACCGAGAGCCAGGTCAGCACGATTCTAGATGTACCAATCGCCGGAAGTGTAAAAACATAGAACCCGATGTCGTGTGCGAATACGGGATCCGTCTCGCCGAATGTGCCTGCGTGAAGCGCAAGCAAGTACTCTTGGAAGTAAGTCGCCCAAAGCCAGCCAGCAAAGATTCCAATCCATAGGCCGACATGCAGGGCAGCCTTTCGTAGCGTATGGCTGGCCGCATACGTGCGGATGGGCAGGACGATTGCGGACCCGAAGAGTGCGAGGCCGGCGAGAAATAGAAGCGCCTGCGTGCTGAAATTAGTCAGGAAGATACTGCCGCGTCCCATGCTGTCCAGGAACCAATAGTTCGTGACTAGCGGCGGAACGGCGGCCAGAAGAATCCAGGCGTAGGCCACCCAAATCCAGAAACGGAAGGGTCGCCACACCTGAGACATTGCTGGGATCGATGGCAACGTCGTGGCGTAGGATTGGCGGTTGCTCATTGCAGGTATGGAAGTGATAGTGCAGCGAACCTGATCTGCCTACGGTTGTAACGGCACCGTGGGCATCAGTGACATTGCGCCCGAGTCAAGGCTCACTTGAACCACCTCCGCAACTACGGTGCCGCCCTCTGCGGTCAGAGTCAGCGTTCCGAGGAAGCTCTCTGTGTCCGCACTGGGAAAGAGCTCGCTTAGCATCCGACTGGTTTTGCCGTTCGGAGACAACTGAAGCTGCACCCTGCCGCCTTGCACCTCGATTCCGCCCGAGTCTCGCAGCACTAACGTTAGGCTGAGAGCAGATTGCGTGGAGCACAGGGCCAAACGAGTATCCACGGAGGCTGCAACGTCACGCCGTACTGGTGAAATGAATCCATTAAAAACGCCGCTCGGTCCACTGAAAGGAGTTCCTGTCGCTGCGCCCGCAGGACGCAACAAAGCGCCGACCGTCCCTTCGGTGGCCTCGACGCGCGCATAGCCTGATCGGCGCGTGCCAGCGGCAGACGCGGTGAAGACCACGCTGCCGAAAGGAGCAAGGTCGTACGGTACAGTCGCCGCACTGCTCCGCCCCTCGAGTTCGACCGGCCAAGGCTGACCGGTCTCGTCGAAGAAAGCCAAAATTCCTCGAGCACGGTCGACAGTCGACCGGTTTACCAATACGATTGAGGACGCGGAACCGGTGCCAGCGGCAAAGGTAGCGAAGTTGAGGATCTGAGTTCTCGGCGCAGGAGCAGACTGAATTGCTGGATAGGTTGCCAGACCGCCCGTCCCCGGCCCCTGTTGCAAGCCGGTCACGGCTAGCGAGCCGCCGTCTTGAGGTCTATTGATTCCCCCTTCGATCGTCATAATCCCCTGGAAGTCGCCGCCGGGCAATAGATCGCTAAAGATCTCCCTCACGAAGATGACCTGGCGTCCGTGGGCAGGGAGTTCGATCTCCACGCCTCCACGGCTTGCGGTGGAAACTTCCTCACCATTCAGTCTGTGCAACGTCAGCTTGACGCGGCTTGCCACCGTACTGCTGAAGAGCGCCACGCCGGTGTGAGCACCGCTGTCCCGCGCTTCCAGAACAGGAATGATGAAATTGTCGCCAAGATGGGCTTCACCCGCGCTTCCACCCGAGGTCGACGATGCCGAGAGACCGCCTAACGGGCGATCCGCCAACATGAGCGCGGTGCCCTGAAGTGACTGATCCGACCCGGCACCCTCGAATCTGGCAAGCCCGAGTGGAGGTATCACGAGCGAGATTTTTGGCTGGGGCTCAGCCGGACCGATCGAAAGCGGCTGTGGTGCACCGTCGTTATTGAAGAATGACAGCTCCCCGACGCTCGTGGCGGTCGCCGAAGGATTAACGAAAACAAACGATGTGAGTGCGGCGTCTCCGCCGCTCAGCTGAGTAAACACCTGTGCGTACCGCACCCGCTCGAGGCTGGCGAGATGATAGTGCCCCCCGGTGTATGGGTCCGAGATGCGTAGGCCTTCAAGCTCAGCAGAGGAACTCGCGGGCAGTACACTTTGGACAAATCCGTTGAGCACCAGCGTATCCGTACCCGTGCCACCATCGATCAGTTCGTTGCCAGCGACGTCGACATCACCGGCTCTGACGACGATCAGATCGTCCCCCGGCCCGCCGCGAACCGTATCGGAGCCGAGCCCGCCCAGCAGCCAGTCATTGCCCTGTCGGCCGCTTAGTGTGTCTTCCCCAGATCCGCCAAGGAGCGTGTCATGTCCGTCGCTACCGTCCAAGAAGTCATCTCCTCCACTCCCGAGCAAGGTGTCGTTGCCCGGTCCCCCGCTGAGGAAATCGCCACCCGATCCTCCCTTAAGGAGGTCATCGCCTGCCGAGCCGCGGACGACATCATCTCCGTC
>SMXV01000059.1 GCA_004356175.1 Acidobacteriota bacterium | reverse complement strand
GACGTGGCACCGTTCATCTCGCGTCCGAGCGCATGAAATGGCGAAGGGACCCGCGGATTCTTGAGGTCTCCGTCCCAAGCGTGGCCAGAGAGTACAACCCGATGGGCAGCCCGTGTTACGGCAACATACGCGAGCCGCCACTCTTCTTCGAGATGTTTCTCGCGGAGCACCGCCTTCAGCGCGTCCTCGGTTTCAGCAGCCGCAGCGCCGCTGAACGACTGCGCGTCGAGACGCATTTCATACGGCAGGCTTGCGGCGACGTTGTCGGGGTTGTCGAATGTCCTGACCTTGGACGGGAAGACCCCCTCTGCGAGGGACGGGATGTAGACGTCGGACCACTCGAGCCCCTTGGCCGTGTGCACAGTCTGGATGGTGACGGCATCAGGTGACGTCACGACCGCAGCCGCAAGGGCATCAGCGTTGTCCGACGCAGAGAGGGCCGCAAGGTATGAGAGAAAGTTGCCGAGAAGGGCAGGTCCGTCAAGTGGACGCCACTGGCGAACCACCCCGATGAATCGAGAGATGTTGATCTTTGCTGTGATGGACTGTGCTTCCGGTAGCGCGCCAACCTCATCCCAGAAACCCAGGGTATCGACCACCGCAGCGGTAACAGCCGATGCTGTGGCGACCTGAGCCGTTTGAAGCAGGTGATCAAAGAGCTCAAGGAATACGTCGAGTTTCGCGAGAGCTGCCGCCGAGAGATCCTGAATGTCGTGCCGGTCGGCAGCGGCCTCGATCAATGTGTGAGCTTCGCTGGTAGCGCACCAACGCCGCAGAATTGCGATGTCCGCCAGTCCGAGCCTGAACCGTCCCCCGAGCCAGATGCGCAGAAGCGACGGTTCATCCGCCGGATCGTGCAGTACTCGCATCCATGCGAGGAGGTCAGCAATCTCAGCAACACCCAGCAGTTCCCCCATTGACTTCATCGAGTAGGGCACCTGCACATGCCCCAATGCGTCCGCAATGACTTTGAGATGGCCGCGCTTTCTGCACAAGACGGCCATGTCGCTCCACGCAACACCATCTGCGTTCCGCATGAGCATCTCTGACGCAATCCACTCCGCTTCTGAGGTCTCCGTATTGAACCATGCCGTGAGTACCTCTCCCTTTTTGGCCCCGGTTGTAGGCGTCAGCGCCTCGGCACCTATGACAGCTGGCACGAGTTCGCTCAGGATGTTTCCAAGGTCAAGGATGAGATGGTCGGATCGGCGATTCACGCTCAAGGCCTTTGTCTCCGTCATGATCCCGTCCTCCCTGGGGAAATCAGAGCTGAAGGCGTCGAAATTCTCCGATGATGCCCCCCGCCACGCATAGATCGTTTGGTTGGCATCGCCAACAGCAACGACGGGCACGCGGCCTGCAAAGAGTTGAACGAGTAGTTTCCGTTGTGCAGCGTCGGTGTCCTGGTACTCGTCCAGGACAACCATGTCGTATCTCGAAGCAATCTCAGCGGTCACTTCGGGAGTGGACTCGACAACCTCGACGGCGAACTTGATCAGATCCGCGAATTCGTGCAGTCCGAGCCTGCGTTTTTCGTGTTCGTACTCCGCCACGGCATCGGCAAGGGCGAGCCTTACAGTCCATACGTCGCTTGTGTCTGATGGTGCAAGTGCGCGCAGGTCGCTGACATCCATCAGGTTGTTTGTCAGCGAGGCCGAGAGCTCGAGCATCTCCTTGCGTCGCGATGAGGGGATTGTGAGATCGAGATCGACCGTATCGAGCCGCGAGACAACTCTCATCGCAAGTTCGTTGCGGTGTCCCTCATCCATCAGCGCAGCCGACCGGCGATGTCCCGCGAACACCCCAAACTCGCTGAGGATTGATGAGGCAAAACCGTGATATGTCGAAATTTCGGGTGACGGACCGTCAGGTAGTCCGCCGATCGCCTCCACGACTCTTAGGCTCAGTTCGTCCGCTGCTTTGTTCGTGAAGGTGATTCCGAGGATGCGAAGCGGATCCATGCCCTCGGCCACCAGGTGGACGATGCGTTCGACGATGGTTGTGGTCTTCCCGGTACCTGCACCAGCAGCAACGCGCAACGGTTCGAGTGGGTACTCGATGATCACCTTCTGCTGGTCGGTGGGGACAAACTCGTTCATGTGGCGAACGCCTCAGCGCCGAGTGCCCGTGCGGGACAGACAAGCTCGACCTCGCATGTGTCGCATCCCTTGTTGACCGTTGGGTCGAGCGCCTCTGCTCGAATGTTGTTCGTGATCTCAACCATTCTGTCCCGAACGTCCTCAAGGTTTTCCATGTTGAAGTCGCGGGTCGTGATCGCTGCTTTCTTGAGCACCTTAGGGAACCAGAACTGCGCACCGGAGACTTCTCCGTGTGCGGTAATCTCTGGTTGTTCGGTCGCCGCCATGACGTAGTACCCGAGTTGGATTGACGCCGCCGCCTCAGGGACACTCACTGGTGCTCCTGTCTTGTAGTCAACAATCGTTATGTCTGAACCCTTCTCCTCGACCCGGTCAACCCGCCCGAGCCATTGCGTGCCCTTGATTGTGATTTCGAGGTTTGTTTCGAGAGCGATTGGTCTTGCTGATGTTGGCCACAGTCGGTACATGTCGCCAAGCATGCCCTCCGCTTTGCGGTGCCATGCCTTGCCAACAGCATCTTCTCCGAATCCGAGCTCCTCCCACACCGTGTCGAGGACTTGCACCGCTTCTTCGGCATTTGCTCGCTCCCTTCCTGCTTCGATTGCCGCTTTCTCGACCTGATCGAGCACCGTGTGAATCAGTGTCCCGAATCTCATGTTCACATTTTCGGCCTGGCTGGTCAGCAGATACTTGCCCAGTGCATACTGTCGCGGACATGTCTCGTAGCCGTTCGCCTGGCTTGGCGACATTCTGAGGTCGGAAGGGACAAGTCCCTTGGCAGGGCCAACTTTGTTGATTCGATATCGGTGCAGCGGATTGGAGAGTCCGAGTGTGTTGCCGTTGGAGAGGACGACCGCCGCTGCAATACGTTCGACAGCGGTCTCGGTTGGATCTTCCAGCGTTCGTCTCAGCGCAGCCTCGAACGACCGATGAGTCAGTGGTGATGACGATCTCGGCGGATCGGAGATCTGTGCCACGAGCGACAGGAAACGACTGGCGCGCTGGCCACCGTCATCTGATGAGACGGTTGCTGTCCACACGACCCTTGTGGTTGCCCTCGTCATTGCTGTGTAGGCCAGCCTGCGTTCCTCATCGAGACGGAACTCTCTGTAGGCGGCATGGTCGGCTGGTACGTTCGGGTTGAGATGGCGGGCACCGAGCAGGGAGTCGTTCGTACGCAGGTCAGGAAGAGCGCCCTCAACAGCGTTTGCAATGTATACAACATCGAAGCTCGTCCCTTTTGCTTTGTGCAGTGTTGACATCGTGACTCCCCGGTCTCCGGCTCGTCGAAAATCAAAGAGTGGGTCTGCTTCGAAGTCTGATCTGGAAACGAGTTCTTCGTGGTCAACGAGTGTCGAGCCGGGGCTTCTTGCGTGGACTTGATCGAGGGCTTGGGCGAAAGCGGTCCACGCCCGCCGGTCGTCGATACGCCTTTCGTCAAGTGCGATCGGCGCAAGATGAGGAAGTGAGCTCCATAGATGCCATAGCCCTGTGGGCGCTGCGTCGGTGGTGGCCCACGCCGTGTTTTCGAAGAGAGCAGCGAGTGCGTCACCGTCATCGAGTGACGATCGCAGAATGTCGGGCCACGTCTCGCCGTTCGTGTGTCGAAGCGCCATTGCTCGCATTGCTCCGATCGACACTCCGACGTATGGGCTTTGCACAAGGCGTTGAACCGCGGTGTCACTTCCAGAGACCGCTTGGACGAGGTTCCTGACGAACGTCACAACCGGTTCGTCGGCCAGCCGAGACTCGTCATGGGTGTGGGCGATGAACCGTCGGCCAAGGGCGTCAGCGAGTTCATCGGTGAGCGCCGAGCCTGACCGTACGAGTACTGCTATGCCTTCGAGTGGGACACCATCAGCCAGATGGATTCGTTCGATGTCAGAGGCGATCCAGTCTGCTTCGTCAGCCAGCGCGGAGAATACGTGGGACGCAACACTACCTCCCGTCCGTGTGCTGAGAACTTTGCCGGCGCCTCCGGGTAATTCACGGTCCGTGACAGAGACCGCTGCAGCCAGAATCTCGGTTGGTACACGGAACGATGTCGTCAAGATGAGGCGCTCGGCTCGTTTGCCGAGGGCAGCCTTGGTGTCATCGGGGAAGCTGAATACGTTGTGCAGGTCGGTTCCACGGAAAGAGTAGATGGACTGGTACGGGTCGGCTGCTACAACAAGATCATGGGTGCCGCTTGCAAGGCCCATGAGGAGACGTGCCTGAGCGGGGGAGGTGTCCTGGTATTCGTCAGCGACAACAAGGTCGTATCTTGTTGACAAGCTCGGCAGTGTCTTGACTGCTTGTACCGCGTCCGCGAGGACTCTGCCGTAGTCGGTACGTCCGAGCTCGACCTGGAGCGCAAGGTACCTCTCGAAGAAGTCAGGCAACTCCCGCCACTGGTCACGTTTGAATGCTGCGATGTCGGCTGGTCCGAGTAGATGCTCATGGCAGCGAAGGATAAAGTCCGTGATCTCGGCGGCCATTTCAGGGGTGGTGAGAATGGACCGATAGCTGGCAGGCCACAGAGAAGTGTCCTCACGTTCGAGTAGCCGGGCCACGAAGTGTTCTTGCTCGGAGCCAGCGAGGATCGTTGGTGGAGCGCTCCATCCAAGATCCGCAGCGTGCGCTTCGACTATCCGGATTGCGAGCGAGTGGTAGGTAGCGACGTTGATGCGAAATGAGATTGTTTCGAGCCGCGAGAAGAGGCGGCTACGAATATCCTTAACGCCCTGTCGCGAAAAGCCGAGCACCAGAATTCGCGACGGGTGTACTGAACCCGTCGCGATTGCCGATACGATTCGTGCAACCAGGAACTCGGTCTTGCCCGTGCCCGGACCTCCAACAACAATCTGCGGACAATCCACCAGTTGACGGTGCGCATGCCAGTCGTCTGGTCCGATTCGTATCTCTTGCTCGTCGGAAGTCTCAGGCATCGGCACCTGCTGCAGCGCGTTCGTCCTCCCATGCGGGACAGATCGTGTCCTTGAAATCGCACCAGTTGCAGAGTGGTGATGTCTTGGTTGGCCAATTGTCTGTCGTGATGGCTTTCTCGATTGCCCCCCAGAGAGCAGCGAGCTGCTCGCGTGTCGAGTCGAGGTGAGCATCCGTGATGTCCAATGTGAGTTCGGTTGGACCGTTGAGATACAACAGACGGACCCGATCGGGCGTGACCCCTGTCTCGATTTGGATGAGCAGTGCGTAGATCTTGAGCGCAAAGAACGCCTTGGCCGCGTACTGCTCCTTTGGTGCCTTGCCCGTTTTGTAGTCGGTGATGACGAGGACCGTCCTCTCCGCCCCATCAGGCCCGATCTCGGTCACTTCCTCCATGCGGTCAAGGATCCCTCGGATCGTCATATGGTCGACGTCGACGAGCAGATCCATTTCGAGTTCCTTCGGCTCGAATGATGTTGGGTCCTCAACCGAGAAATACGTTGCAAGAAGATTGAGTGTTTCTATACCCCACGCTCGTTCGTCGTCGACGGTCTCGAAGAGGTCTGGATACTCCGTCTTTTTCAACTCGGTCCATGCGGTTCGAAACAGGTCGTACAGCCGTTCGGGCGTGCGATCCTCGGCCGATTCCTGGAAGAGGCGTTCAAGGGCGAGATGCACGGCAGTGCCTCGTGCTTGAAAGATCGTCGGTTCTGTTGGGATCTTGTCAATTGACTTGAATTTGTACAACTGAGGGCATTGCTTGAAGTCGCCAGCCCGCGATGGCGAGAGGGTCGCGAGTACCGGTGTATCGACCGAGGATTCTGATGTATTTGAAGGCATGGTGTGACTGTACTCGGTGCCTGTGACAGGTAGGGGGGAGGGGCCTCCAGCTTTCTGTCAGCAGTCTTTGGAGTTGGTCGGGAGGTGATATGAAGCCGAACTCTTCTGAATGCCGACGAGAAACTAGACACATCTCGCGTCACGCTCTTCACCGACGTCCCGCTATCGTGGCGCAGTGGACTCCTCAGATCAATCCGAGACCTTTGCCGAGTTTCGTACATCGTTCTCATACGGCTCACGCAATGACCTCAACTTCAAGTTCCTCAAAGCAATGTCTGATGACGATGCAGCCTCGTTTCTCCAACTCGTGCTTGACCTAATCGGTGATGCGTATGACACCGGTGATGTTGCGCCGTTGATTGCTGCTGCCTACGACGCGCAGATCGCGGCGTATGCGCCCGACCCCGGCGCCGTGGCGACGTATAGCTACGACGACGGCCCTTTTGTCCCTGTTACAAGAGCACTCGCAGAGTCACGGGTTGGTCTCTTGTCATCCTCGGGTCACTTTGTCGATGGCGACGATCCGAAGCCGTTCGAGGTCGAAGATATGAGCCAGGAAGAGGCGATGAGGCGAATCGGTGAGTTCCTTCGAGCGACACCAAGCCTCTCGGAGATCCCATCGGATACACCCGTT
>SMXV01000058.1 GCA_004356175.1 Acidobacteriota bacterium | reverse complement strand
GGGTTGTTGAAAATGGATTTCCTTGGCCTCATGACGCTCGCAACGATTGAACGTTCGCTCGACCTCGTTGAGCGCAACACGGGTACCAGGCCCGACATCGACAATGTACCGCTTGACGACGACGAGGTGTACGAGATGTTTCGCAGAGGCGACTCGATTGGAGTGTTCCAGTTCGAGGGAGGGCCAATGCGGGCGCTGATGCGGAATCTCGGCCCCGACCGATTCGAGCATCTCATCACACTCAACGCACTGTACCGACCGGGTCCGCTCGGAGCGGGCATGCATCTCGAGTACGCCGATCGAAAGAATGGAAGATCAGCTGTCGAGTATCTACACCCTGACCTTGAACCAATCCTTCGTGACACGTACGGCATTATCGCCTATCAGGAACAGGTCATGCAGACTGCCCAGGTCATAGCCGGTTTTTCCATGTCGGATGCCGACAACCTTCGCAAGGCGATGGGCAAGAAGATTCCGTCCGTGATGAAGGAGCAGGAGTCAAAGTTTGTCGCAGGTAGCATCGCAAATGGGCATACCGAGGAGCTGGCGAAGGAACTGTTTGGTTTCATCGAACACTTCGCAGGGTACGGGTTCAACAAGAGTCACTCTGCTGCCTATGCCTACATTGCGTATCAAACAGCATGGCTCAAAACCCATCACCGCGCCGAGTACATGGCAGCGCTGCTGACCTCGGTGAAGAGCAACAAGGACAAGACAGCGGTCTATCTGCATGAGTGTCGCATGATGGATATTCCCGTCAGAGTGCCGGGTGTCAACGTCTCTGAGCGAGACTTCATGGCTTCCACTGACGAAATTGTGTTCGGGCTGTCGGCGGTGAGGAATGTCGGCGAGGGGGTTGTCGACCTCATCGTGGCTGAGCGTGTGGAGAACGGTCCATACTCGGACTTCTTTGATTTCATCGACAGAGTTGACATCCAGGTGCTGAACAAGAGGACGATCGACTCGATGATCAAGGCTGGTGCGTTCGACTCGATGGGGTATTCGCGTCGAGGGCTTGTCGAGATTGCGCATCAGTTCGTCGACACGACTCTTGAGAGGCGCAGGGCGGAACAGGCGGGCCAATACAGCTTATTCGGCGGTGCAGAATCCGACGTGAGCGACCAGTCGCGTGACGTGCCAAGCCACGAGTGGGACAAAAAGGTGCAATTGGCGTTTGAGAAGGAGATGCTCGGACTCTACATCTCGGATCACCCTCTTTTTGGTGTCGAGAAGGTGCTGGCGAGGTTCGCTGACACTTCAATCCCTGACCTGTGGGATCGAGAGGATCGTTCGAACGCCACAATCGCTGGAATCATCGGTTCAATCAATCGCCGATACACGCGTAAGGGCGATCCGATGGCGTACTTCTCCGTGGAGGACCTGGAGGGCAGCGTGGAAGCCGTCGCTTTCCCCAGGACCGTCGCGTCCTATGGACCGATGATTCACGAGGACGCGATCGTTGTTCTTCGTGGTCGTGTCGACCATCGCGGTGACGACGTGAAGTTTGTCGTTCAGTCAATTTCTCAACCCGAACTTGCCGCCGATCTCAGCGTGCGTGTGCGTGTGCCAGCATCGCGGCTCTCGTCAAATGTTGTCGAACATCTCAAGGAGGTACTCCGTAATCATCCCGGATCAGCTCCTGTGTTCATCCACATGACGTCAGACACCGAGGAGAAGGTCCTGCGGGTCGGTGCCGAACACAATGTTGAACCCCGTTCGGCGCTGTTCGCAGAATTACGCGAGTTGTTAGGGCCCTCATCCGTCTTCTGACGTTGCGCTCGCAGCCCGCGGACGCATACACAGTGCATGGCTGCAGAGATCAGAGACCGAGGTCGGCAACGATGCCAGAGTCAGTTATGAGGGTTGCGAGTTCTTCCATGGACTGAGGTGCTGGCGTCGTCCAGGCTACAGAGTAGAGAGGTACGTGAAAGCGGGCTGACATCTCGTCCGCGGCGTCCGCTTGTCTGCGAGCTTCAGCTGCCCATGCGCGAAGGTTCGCTTTCGCCTTCGCGCGAAGCGCCGGATCCTGAACACCTCGAATGGGTTTGTTGGCCTGAGAAATCCACGACTCTGGGAGCTTTCGATTGAAGATGATGGCGGCAGGGTCGATGTCAATGCCGTCAAGTTCACTGAAGAATCGACGCGTCTCATGAATGGGCGTCGGGTCCGCCGTTGTTGCAACGAGCGTGGTTGCCTCCTTTAGGTAACCCTCGATCGTGCGTGAGCGAACAGAGATCGTGTCGTACATCGTGCGGATGTCGAGCAGAAAGTCGGTGACTTCGCTCAACATCGGTCCTCCGAGCACGGCGTCTGCAATTCTCAGAATCGGTTTGGCGGTGAAGCGGTAGATGAATCCCCTTCCCGGAAGGTTTGCTCCTGTCAGCCACTTCAGCAGTTTGCCCGATATCAGGTCGTTCGCCATTGCGGGTGCTCGGAAGAAGTCGATTCCACCGCCCGATGGAGGAGTGTCCACGACCACGACGTCGAACTGTTTCGACTCGATGTACTCAGCCATGCGCTCCCCAGCGGCATACGACTGCGCAGCAGGGAACCGATCAGCAATCGCCCGAAAGTACGGATTGGCCAATAGTCGCGCTCCTACCTCAGGGTCGGCATACCGGTGGATGATTGCCTCCCAGGACGCAGATGCGTCGAGCATTGCGGCCCACATTCCATGTGGGCCGTAGGTCTGCGTCGGGATCTCTGTTGGAGTGTCCGTGAGTTCGCTGACGCCAAGGGCGTCGGCGAGGCGTTTCGCTGGGTCGATTGTCAACACGAGGGTGCGTTTGCCGCCGAGTGCAATAGCCGCGCCAAGGGCCGCAGACAACGTGGTCTTTCCGACCCCTCCTGCGCCAGCGATGATGATGGTCCTTGTCACACCCGTCCCCCAATGTCGTCTGCAAGCTGCTCAGCTACCTCGCCGGGCGTGAGCACACCAAAGAGATATGGAAGTTCAATCACATGCGCAAGTTTCTTCGACCACGCGTCCTGTTCCAGTTCGAGATCGAGTTGGAGCGTTGCCGCTTCGCGCAGTGGACCATCGCCCAGATGTTTGAGATCCGATCTTGACATGCCCGAAGGTTCGAGAACTCTGTTGAAGATCACTTTGGGGACGGGTGCAAGGCGTTCGCGGGCAATCGTGGCAATCGTCTCCTGGGTTTCAAGAATCGGAAGCTCAGTCGGTGCAGTTACGAGGTGGATTCGTGTGAGTTCCTCATCAAGAAGGATGTCTCGCATGCGACTGGCAAGGCGGAGCATGTTGCCGGTCGGTACGAGATCAGCAATCGCCTGGGGGGCGCCGAGATAGGACTGAAATTGCCCGAGAGACGGCGAGTCAACGACTACAACCTCCCAATCGCCACTTCGAGACTCGGCGATTGGCTTGCCAATGCTGATGATCTCTCGAACCCCGGGGGCTGTGTCGGCGAGGACCGACAGCGCAGCCGTGATCTGATGCGTCGGCAAACTTTTCGGAACATGAAGCTGCACTTTGAGGTATTCGTCCAGAGCCTGCGAACGGGTCATCTTGAGAGCGAACAGACCTGGTCGAACCTCCTGCGGTTCGTAGTCCAGCCCTGGGACACGCAGGTGGGCAGCCAGTCCCGTTGCCGATGCCATGTCGATTGCAAGAACACGGTGCCCTCGTCGAGCAAAGTCGATAGCAGTTGCCGCCGCCACGGCGGATTTTCCGGTTCCGCCCTTCCCTGAAACGAATATCAGCATGGCCTGAGGCTAGCCCGCAAGCACGGCAGGGAGAAGGTGCTGCCAGCGTCGCTACAAAGGACCAGTCAATCGAGGTCTGAGATTCGAATCGCTGGTTTCTGGTCAGCACTGGCACAAGACAGGTGCTGTCTACTGGTTGAGAACTGAGGTGCGTCCGCGTGCTCGGTTTCCAGTCAGCGTCAAACGAACACTCTCGCGGGTGCGCCCAGAACCACCTATTAGCAACTAGAAACTCTGCCTCGCGTCGCCTTGCCGTTCTTCTCCCAGGTACTATCCCCTTCTCAACTAGGGAGTCCCTTGGCAAAACTTGATATGGAAGAGTTTCTCGAAAGGTTCAAGAGACGTGCCCAGGCTGTAAAGGACAGAGGAGTGCCTCCACTCGAAGGTGCCGCTAGGAAGCAGTTCGTCGAAGCAGCGGAGAAGGACTTTGTGGATTACTCACTTGTGGCGTCGGCCTCGTGGTCCGTGGACGACGGCGAGCTTGTCCTGAGGATCCCAATCTCAGGGTGAGGACGGCCTAATACCATGGGCGGTGCGTTTTGCCTCCGCTGTACGTTCGCTCTCCATACGAGCTAGATCGTATGTGTTGTGGTCAACGTAGGACATTGCCTCGGCGATGCGTCTGTGGCCAGCAACCTCTGCAATGAGTCTGTGCATCTCTTGGCACACCTTGCGATAGTCTGGGTGACCACCGGGTTGGGTTCGCAACTCGAGCATGTGGAAGGCCTCGCGTGCGTTCATGTTCATGTAGAACCGGACTCGGTTGGCGAACGGCACAGCGAACTGCGCCACGTCTCCACCCGCAGCCTGCTCAATCGTTGAGTAGAGGTCACTCATTCTGTTCATGGCTCGATCCCACGTCTCTCGTGCTCCAATATCGATGACTGCATCTGGCGTGATGTATCCGAACTCAGGGCTGAGACGCTGCCATTCAAGTGTCATCATCCGGTGGCGTTGCAAGTCACGGAAGATGCCGTAGTCGCAGAGAACATCGAATCGGTAGAAGGTCTGTTCCATGCCTCGGCCGGGTTTATGGCGCCGGTTTTTTCGGTTGCCGACGTACAGGTGGAATATGTCGTCGATCTCGGACTCGGTCATTGCCGCAACAATCTCCCTGACCTGGACATCTGGTAGGTTCGTGTAGGCGTACAGGGCCGCGGCTGCCACTTTGCGTTCGCCGAGGGCATCAAACTCCACCAACGTCACGAGCGGTGCGTCGTTCGGAGCGGCATCAAGCTCGGCCCCCTTTTCTCTCATGGCTCCATGGACTTCAGCGAAGTAGTCGACCCAGAGTTCCCCACGATCTGGCACGTCAACACGTTTCATGAACGACGGAATCACCTTGCGAAGTTCGATGAGCATGGCGTCTGCGTACCACCGCACCTCCTCCAGCGAGTTCGCCTTCATGCGCAGCAGCAACGCCTCGTACGCCTGTCCGGAGGCAAATATGCCCACGTTCGACTGGGTTGCTGCGGGGAGGAGGCCGCGCGCGTCGTCGCATGCTTTAGCACGAATCGTTGAGCGCCACACAAAATTTGAGTCATCTGGCTGTTGCGGAAAGAGATTCTCGTAATAGGTCACCAGCTCTGCCACAACGCTGCTATATGTATCGAATAACCAGTCCATCTCGGTTGTGAAACGGTCCGTGAGTCCGTGGTGAGCGAGCTCCTGAGGAACCTGATAGCGGTATCTGTCGCCGAGTTTCTGGTCGTAAAATATGTATCGAGTTGACTGCTCGAGATACGACGCAAGCCTGCCCCACTCAAGAACCTTCGTCAGAATGTTCGACGCCTGTTCGACAGCGAGATGTGCGGCACCCAGCTGGGCTACAGAGTCGTCACCGAACTGTGTGAACACTCTGTCGTAGAGGCCTTCTGCTCGCTCTGTTCCTGTTGTCTCCTCCGCCACAGCACCGCGATTCACACCGGGATCGCCGAGAAATTCGTCGAGAAATAATCTACGTACCGACTTCGGAGACCGGCTGTAGCGTGCAAACAGTGCTCCCTTCACCACCTCGGGCAACCCGTGGATTGCAAACACAGGTTTGTCGACATTCGTGAAGTAGCGAAGCAGAGTCGCCTGTTCCTCCTCGCTGAATGACTCGATATGGTATGCGGGTGAAGGAATCGGCACTGAACTCACGGGCGTCTCTTTGCTGGGTTTCCCGAGCACGGTACACCAATCGCCGTGGGCAATCAGGCATTCGGTTGTAGCCTACGGAGCATGATCTTCATTCGAGTTCTACTCGGTGCCCTCGCGGCCGTTCTTGTCGTGGTTGTGGTTCTGCCAGCCTTCGTGTTGTTCGACCTCGTCGTTGGTGGGACCGGCCTCGGGCTGTGTCCCGGCGCCATCGGAACATGTACGACATCAGCCTTTGCTCTCGTGGAACTTGTTGCGATTCTTGGTGGCGTCGTGGTTGTGGTCGGCGGTGGAATTGTCGGTTGTCTCCATGTGTTGAGTCGCCCCCGCCGCCGCGTAAACACGTCCTGAAGTCGGTACTCTGCTGGCTATGGAGAGTTTTCACGGAGCGGCGCCTGAGGAGTCGCTCTCGAT
>SMXV01000057.1 GCA_004356175.1 Acidobacteriota bacterium | reverse complement strand
CGTGGAGGCCTACGAGCAGCGAGCTGACACCCACGTCACCTACTTCGAAGTGACAGCTGCCCTCGCCTTCTCCATCTTCGCGACGGCAGCCGTCGACGTTGCTGTCGTCGAGGTTGGCCTTGGTGGCCGTCTCGATGCAACCAACGTTCTCACTTCATCCGTATCCGTCATCACAGGAATCGACATCGACCACACCGAATTTCTTGGCACCCGCATTGGGGAGATTGCCACGGAGAAGGTGGCCATTGTTGGGAGGGACGGAACCCTTGTGACGGGTCCACTTCCCGAACAAGCCATCGAGGCGGTCACGCAGCATGTCGAGTCGTCCAACGCGAACTGGATCAAATTTGGCGTGGACTTCGCCGTTGAGGATGCCGTGGTGGCGGTTGGCGGCCATCAGGCAACAATCGAAGGCATTTTTGGCCGCTACGAGGACCTGATCCTGCGAATTCATGGGCGTCATCAGGTCGACAACTTGGCCACCTCGATTGCGACGAGCGAATTGTTCATCGGACAGGAACTCGATCATCATGCCCTTGCGTTGGCCGTCGAGTCAATCACTTCGCCTGGTCGTCTTGAAGTGGTCAGCCGCCGACCCGTGGTGATACTCGACGGCGCACACAACGTGCAGGGATTCCGTGGCCTCGCTGCAACGTTGTTGGATGAGTTTCCGGCGCTCGGCTGGCGTCTCGTGCTCGGCATACGCGGCGAACGAGACGTCGAGGAGCTTGTTGCGCCGCTGAATGGACTTGTGAGTGTGGTGTACGCAACCCAGGCCGAAGATGATGCTGCGCTTGACGCTGCGGATGTTGCTGCCAAAGCTGGCACGGCCCTTGGGGTTGTGGCCGAGGTTGCACCAAACGTGAAGGAGGCGATTGCTCTAGCCCAGCAATCTGCTGGTTCCGAAGGCGGCGTCGTGGTGGCAGGATCGCTCTACCTTGTTGGCGAGGCCGTCGCCGAGTTTTCGTCAAGTCGAGACCGCACGTCAGAAGCCCATGTCAGGTTCGATGCACCCCGCTTCGATGACACAGACGACGATGGTGATGAGTATGTCGACCGATTCGACGAACTCGACTCAATCGAGTAACTGGCGCTGACTAACCTTGGCGCCTCATACACACACTTGTATTTCTTGACCAGGGAGTTACGCGCAATGGCGACAGAAGACACATTCGTGATGGTGAAACCTGACGGCGTCCAGCGGGCGCTTGTCGGCGAGGTCATAGGCCGCTACGAACGGAAAGGGCTCATGCTTACCAGCATGTCGATGTTGACGATTGGTAACGAAATGGCGAAAGCCCACTACGCAGAACACGAGGAAAAGCCGTTCTTCGACGAACTTGTGACATTCATAACGTCGGGACCAGTCGTGGCAATGGTGTGGTCAGGCGAGTCAGCTGTGTCGGTTTCGCGGAGCCTGATCGGGGCAACGAACCCGGCCGACGCAGTGCCAGGAACGATCCGAGGAGACCTCGGACTCCACCTGTCCCAGAATATTGTTCATGGTTCAGACTCGCTCGATAGCGCACAGCGTGAGATCGGTATCTTCTTCGGCTAAACAAATGCTTGCGAGTTGCCTCAGCGCAATGCGATGGGCCAACAGATTCTGAGCCGATTACGGGCGGGCTGGTTACACTCATGACCAATACGCCAGGAAGTTTTTCATGAAGAACGTATTGTCATTTGCTGGCCGAGATATGGCCGTAGACCTAGGAACCGCGAACACCCTTGTATTTGTGCGCGGTCAGGGCATTGTTCTGAACGAACCATCCGTCGTGGCAATCGATACGAGGACCAACAAACCGCTCGAGGTCGGTTCTGCAGCCAAGCGGATGATCGGGAGAACACCGTCATACATCCAGGCCATTCGCCCGCTGAGGGATGGGGTCATTGCTGACTTCGACGTTACAGAGAAAATGCTCAGGTATTTCATCGACAAGGTGCACACGGGCCGGTTCGCGGCTCGGCCGCGCATCGTCATTTGTGTGCCGTCTGGCATAACTGCTGTTGAACGCAGAGCCGTTGAGGAAGCCGCTTATCACGCCGGTGCCCGCAAGGCGTACACCATCGAGGAACCGATGGCTGCCGCGATAGGCGTTGGTCTCCCCGTGCACGAGCCGACTGGTTCGATGATCGTCGACATCGGAGGCGGGACCACAGAGGTCGCCGTGATCTCGCTCGGCGGCATCGTTGTCTCCAAGTCGTCCCGCATAGGCGGAGACGAACTTGATGAGGCAATCATTCAGTGGGTCAAGAAGGAATACTCGCTGATGCTTGGTGAGCGCACAGCAGAGCAGGTCAAGATGGCGATCGGGTCGGCTTGGCCGTATCCGGACGAACCAGCGGCTGAGGTTCGCGGAAGGGACCTGATCTCCGGACTCCCCAAGACAATCGTTCTTTCGAGCGCCGAAATCCGCGAAGCAATCGAAGAGCCAGTGGAGTCCGTTATCGACGCCGTAAAATACACGCTTGACAAGACACCTCCGGAGCTCGCAGCTGACGTCATGGAGCGGGGAATCGTAATTACGGGTGGCGGAGCGTATCTCAAGGGGCTCGACATGAGGCTCGCCCACGAGACGGGCATGCCCATCGTCACTCCAGATCGTCCTCTGCACAGCGTCGTGCTCGGTTCGGGTGCCTGTCTTGAGGAATTCGACATATTGCACGTCGTCCTCCAGTCATCCGGGCGCAACTAAACCCGAGCGGGACCAGCAATGTTTTCTGCCTCCGGTCGCCAGATCGACCGAGCCACGATCATCTTCCTAACGTTGACCGCCGTTGCCTTTATCGTCGCGACCTACGACGTCAGGTCCTCGGGCGAGGGGGTGGCCGACACAATGCGTGAGGGCACCCAGTCGCTGTTCACACCGCTGCAAAGCGGTGTTGACTTCGTGACTCGGCCAGCCGTCGGGTTCGTCGATGGCATAGCCAACATTGCCGGTCTGCGAGACGACAACGAACGACTCGCCTCGCGTGTTCGCGAGCTGGAGGCGTCGGCCTCCGAGGGCGAATCGCTTCGGGAGCAGGTCATCCAGCTTGAAGCAATCAACGGACTCACCGTGCCTGGTGAGCTCGCAACCGTCACGGCCCGCATTGGTGGGTCGGGGGCATCCACGTTTGACAATATCCGGTTTATCGACAAAGGATCTGAGGACGGCATCGTCGCAGGCCAGGCCGTTGTCGACGAGGATGGATTGGTCGGCTGGGTTGATCTGGTATCTGCGAAGGCGTCGCGTATTCGCCTCATCATTGATCCAGCGGTGTCGGTGGGCGTGCGGATCTCAAGGACGAATGAGACAGGCATAGTCACGGGTCACGGCGACGGCCCGTTGCGACTTGAGATGTTCAGAGCGAATGAAGGTGTCAATGTGGGGGACCGCGTGGTCACTGTCGGTTCTCGTTTTCCACCGGGAATTGCAGTTGGGACAATCGAAGCGTCAGCGAAGGCAGAGGTCGGTTTCGTGCTGCGTACGGGTGTCAATCCCGCCGTTCGGCTCTCACAGCTCGACTACGTCAAGGTGATTGTGGGGTGGTCGCCGATTGACGCCCAATTGCAGGACGAAGACGCGACACCCCAGACGACCGTGGTACCTGAAACGACGTCGACGACTGAGGGAAGCGGATGAGCCGATCCCGTGTTGCACTGGCAGTGGTTGTAGTCGTCGCTGCCATCGTCATTCAGACGACGGTATTCGCTCAGGGGAGAATCCAGCCACTTGGTTTTGCACCAGCGCTGGTCACGCTCGTTATTGTCGCACTCTCTGTGTACCTGGAGCCCGAGTATCTGCTCCTCGTCGGATTCACGGCGGGCATCCTGGTCGACCTCATGGGAAGTTCCACACTTGGACTTTGGGCGATGACCCTCACTGCTGTCGCATACATCGCTGGAAGGCTCAAGCAGACAGTGGTTGACAGACCCCTCATGTTGATATTTGTTGTCTTCGGCGCGACAGTATTTGGACAGTTCCTCTATGTTTTGCTCGCTACGTTGTTCGGGCATGACACGATTTCCGAGCCGCGTGTGCTCGGAAACGTGGTTATGCCCGCGGTGTGGAACGTTCTTCTTGCCGTTCCTGTGTTCTGGATACTCAGCAAGATATTCAATCGCACAACAAGCAGGTTGGCCGTATGACCAACCCAAGTCGCCTCGGCGTCGTCGGCGTATTTTTCGCTGTGCTGCTCAGTGTCCTCGGTCTGCGCCTCTGGTCGATGCAGGTCACCAATGCGAACGCGTATGAAGAACGAGCGGCGAATCAGCAGGTCAAGGTCGTCAACACGCCAGCTCCCCGGGGAGACATCATCTCAGCAGACGGAGTCAAACTTGCTGGCACTCGGTCGGCTCTTGCAATCGTCGTCGACCTGGCTTTGATCGACGAGGACGACATACCTGCGTTGGCCGAAAATCTCGCTGCGTTCCTCGATGAGAGTGCATCAGACATTGTTGAGCAGCTTTCGGGATCAAACCGCGGCGCCCAGGTGCGCATAGCAACGGACATCTCCAGCTCACAGGCGACCTTCATTCTTGAGCATCGGGACGACTTTCCCGGTGTTGCCGTGATTCCCCAGCCAGTTCGAACTTATCCACTCGGCGACCTTGCTGCCCATGTCCTTGGATACATCGGGCGACCGAATGAGGAGGACCTGCTTCGAGATGATGTGAAACCAAACGACTTCGTTGGGCGAGCCGGCGTCGAGCGAAGTTATGACGTAGTACTTCAGGGCGCTGAAGGAATTATCCAATACCAGGTCGATGCCAGACGCAAGGTACTTTCGCTCTCCGCTGAGGCACCTCCGACATCAGGTAATAGCCTCGTATTAACGATCGACTCGAAGTTGCAGGCTCAACTCCAGGACTCCCTGAGAGACGGTCTGATCCAGGCGAGAAGTCTCGAGATGAAAGAACGTGACGTCGAGCTGTCCGAAACCACGAGGACACAGCGGATCGAGGATGCATTGGTTGAGGCTCGCGCCGAAGCCCTCGAAATACTTGCCGAGGAGTTAGAGGAACAAACCTCGGATCTTGGCGTTGATGACAATGACGTCGAACCCGACGTTGGCCCTGTGACGGTTGATGTAGCAAAGGTCCTCGGCCCGCTCTCGCCGCTGTTGCCCATCGACTCGAATGGCGTGTGTGTACCTGTACAACGCGTCTCGATTCCGATCGAGGGCACCGGTATTCTCAGCGGTGTGCAACAGCGGGTAGTGCGCTTCGAATCGGTGCGGGCTGAAGGTGACGACTTTGTTGCCACCATATCGCTGTCAGGAGAACGATCAAACGTCAAGCGTAATGGGTGGGTTGACGAGGCTCGCGAAGTGCTTCAGGTTCTTCATGTTTCGGAGGACGAGATCATTCTGTTGCACAAGGACAGATGGTGTCCAGTGCGTGCTACGGGGGTTGTCATCGATCCGAACGATGGATCTGTGCTTGCGATGTCATCATTCCCCACATACGACCCAACGGTGTTTGTCGACGGTCTGAGCGACGACCAATGGGCGACCTTGAGTACCGTCTCGGCATTCCAGAACTTCGCTGTCCAAGGGCAGTACGCGCCGGCGTCAACATTCAAAGTTGTGCCGTACGTGCTTGCGCTCGAGGAGAGTTACTACCCCATTGATAGAGGAAGCGGCGACAAGGTCATCGACGTTGCTGAAGATGACTCAGAGGAGGTGCAACAGCTTCCGCTGCTGTCGGACACCGATGGTTACTTCTGCGGTGGAGAGTTCAGGTTCCCGCTCAACGATGGAACGTTTCAGACGAAACGAGACTGGAAATGGCCGGGAAGTCTTGGAGTTCTTGATCTGCATGGGGCGCTCGAAGCCAGCTGCGACCTCTACTTCTGGGATCTCGCCCTTCGTCTCTGGCACGAGCGCTTCGACGACTCTGGAATTGACAAGGAGAACCTGCTCCAGTCGTGGGCGAGAAGTTTCGGGTTTGGCACCAGCACAGGAATCGACCTTCCGTTCGAGAGAAGCGGTCTCATCCCCGACAGCACGTGGTTCAAGGATGAACAGCGGAAAGGCACAGGGCGAGTAAGACCGGATGGTGGATGGGTCGGCGGTGACCTTATGGACATTGCCGTCGGTCAGGGCGCCGTCCTCGTGACGCCTCTCCAGCTCGCGAATGGATTCGCTGCGATGGTCAACGGTGGAACGGTCTGGAAACCGCGCGTTGTCTCACAGGTTATTGATTCAGAGGGCAACGTTGTTGAGACCAACCCACGCGCGATCGTTTCAAGGGTCAATCTCGATGAGCGCACCGTGCGACTCCTACTCCAAGATCTCCAACAAGTCGTCAACAATCAGAAGCGTGGTACCGCACGCGGGGCTTTCAAGAACTTCGGACCGAACGTTGAACTGGTTGGCGGTAAGACAGGCACCGGTGAGATCATCAAGAACGACGAACGCTTCAGACAGGTCGACGACGCGTTGTTCGTTGGTGTTGCGCCGATCAACCGTCCAAAGTGGGTTGTGTCTGTCATCATCGAACGAGGCGGATTCGGCGGTGAGGTGGCTGCGCCGGTGGCCCGTCAGGTGCTCCAGTTCCTGCTCAACGGTCCTGAGAGCGTGACCGTGCTCGCCCCAGGCCTGGCGGCAGACTGATGGTCTCGCACCTGCGCCAGCGGCCCTCCTCGGTGAGGATGATTGATGAACCCCTGAAGCCGGACCTTGTGCTCGTGCTGACGTACCTCGTGATTTCAGCCATCGGGCTTCTCATGGTCTACTCAGCAACCGCGCCGAGGTTGGAGGCGAGAGGTCTTGACCCGGCTGCTGAACTGCGCTCGCAGGCCATCTGGGTTGTGTTGGGCTTTATTGTGTTTGCGGTGGCATCGACGATCAACCTTGTCGAATTGAAAGGCTTCACAGGACCGATCTACATCGGGGCCGTATTCCTTCTCGTCCTTGTGTTCCCGCTCGGTGAGAGTGACGGCATCGCGCAACGGTGGATCGACCTTGGACGAATCCAGTTCCAGCCCTCCGAATTCGCGAAGATCGCTGTCATTCTGATGATTGCATCGGTGTTGTCAGCTGCCTCGACACCGCTCAAGTGGCACGTTGTTGCTCGCGTAATTGCGGTTGTTGGTGTACCGATAGCACTGATATTCTTCCAACCGGACCTCGGTACCAGCCTTGTATTTGCGTTCGTGACACTTGCGATGCTCTTCGTTGGCGGCGCAACGATGCGCCAGCTTGGTTTCCTGTTTGTGGCAACTGTCATTGCGACCGTCGGTGTATTCCAACTCGACGTGATCGAGGACTATCAGGTGACTCGCCTGACCGCGTTCCTTGACGCAGAGTCCCAGTCCCTTGACGTCGTCTACAACCAGGTGCAGTCCGAGATTGCGATCGGATCCGGCGGTCTGTTCGGCAAGGGACTGTTCGAGGGTACACAGACCAACCTTCAGTTCGTTCCGGTGCAGTCAAGCGACTTCATCTTTACCGCTGTCGGCGAACAGTTCGGCTTCATTGGCAGCGTGATTGTCATTGGGCTCTTCGGGCTTATGCTGTTCCGATTACTCATGATTGCCAGCAGAGCTCGGAGCCGGTTCGCCTTCCTTGTCACGAGTGGCATCGCAGCCATGATTGGATTTCACGTATTTGTCAACATCGGTATGACCATTCGCATCATGCCGGTCACAGGGTTGCCTCTCCCATTCATGTCCGCCGGAGGCACCGTGTTTGTCGCTCTCAGCGCAGCGCTCGGACTCGCCCACTCGGCTTGGATTCGACGAAACTCGCCCGTCGGGAGCGACTGAAAGGCCACCCCCGATCGCCGTGCTCTGCCGAATCCATCCGGCAGATACCTGATACGCTCACTACTCATGCAACGAAGAGCAGATCAGGGCTGGATTGAGGTCATTGTCGGGCCGATGTTCTCGGGCAAGAGTGAGGAATTGATTCGAAGGGTCACGAGATACCACCTCGCACGTGTCCCGACACAAACCTTCAAACCGTCCCTCGACACGCGGTTCTCTGTCTCTGAGGTGGTCTCCCATTCTCGACATTCGACTGCCGCAACACCGGTGGCAGACTCCGACGAGTTGCTGCGGGCGGTTGAGGACCGCACCGTAATTGTCGGAATCGATGAAGGCCAATTCTTCGATCAAGGTCTGGTTGATGTTGCAGAGCTGCTTGCTGGCGCTGGGAAGAACATCATCATTGCCGGACTCGACCTTGACTATCTCGGCCGCCCCTTCGAACCGATGCCTTCTCTGATTCTGAGGGCTGAGTATGTGACGAAATCTCTCGCGGTCTGCCATCGCTGCGGCGGTCCGGGGCTCTTCACCCAGCGTGTTGTCCAATCCGAGGAGCTTGTTGTTCTCGGGGCCACGGACTCCTATGTGGCTCGCTGTCGG
>SMXV01000056.1 GCA_004356175.1 Acidobacteriota bacterium | reverse complement strand
CACCGATTTGGAGCAGACCGGACTTCACCCGGGAACACACAGAGTAGGACCGCACGATCGTGTCGCCGTCAATGATAGCTCTGACCGCGATGTGCTGTCCGGGCAGATGGGAATAGGTCTCTTCGAGATTCGGGGGAACGTCGAATGTCACCCGCACCGAATCATCCGTGAGATGTTCGACGGACAGGACCGCAAGACCATGAAATTCAGTTGCCTGCATCAGATCGCCTTGAAGTAGTCGAACGGCTCACGACACCGTGTACAGACCATGAGCGACTTGCATGCAGTTGAACCGAATTCAGACAGCACCGAGATCTCGTCCGAGGCGCACATGGGACAAAGAATCTCTGGAACGACGGACAACAGGGCGTCCGGGGGTGCTATTCGGTTCTCAATTAACTTTGCCTTGGCGCTGTCCGACATCCACTCAGTTGTCCATGCTGGTGAGTGTGACACCTCAACAGTCACGCTACGAAAACCTCCGGCGATCAGGGTCGCATCAATATCCTCAGTTATCACGCCAAGCGCAGGACAGCCAGAGTAGGTCGGGGTAATCGTCACGACGACGTCGCCAGAGTCGGAGACCTCCACGTCTCGCAGGATGGCGATGTCGGCGATCGAAAGGAACGGTAGGTCAGGGTCAACCACGCGCTCCAGTAGGGACGTGGCGTGTTCGAGTCTGGTCGTTGTGCCGATCACCATGACAACCCCGGGTACGAACGCGCAAGAGACTGCATTTCAGCAAGCATCGGTCCGAGGTGTTCGGTATGGATACCGGATCGGCCTCCGGATGCCTGGTAGGGATCTTCTGGAATGGAGAGGGTTGCTTCGTCAATCACGTCGGCGACGCATGCTCGCCAGGCACCTTCAAGTTCGACCGGGTCGGCTCCGACGCCGCTGGCGGCCACGGCGACATCCAGTTCGTCTGACTCGAAGAGCTCGCCTGTGAAACGCCACATTCTGTTGATCGATTGCTGCATCCGGGAGTGGCTCTCTGACGTCCCGTCACCGAGGCGAATCAACCAGTTGGATGAGTGCCTGAGGTGATAGGTCGCCTCTCGCTCTGCTCGCTGCGCGATTCCAGAAAGGGTTGAGTCGCCAGACGTTGACAACGCCTGCCATAGGAGCAGCTGGTAAGCGTCGAATAGGAACTGTCGCACCATCACGTCGCCGAACCCGTCGTGCGGCTGCTCAACAAGGAGCACGTTGCTGTACTCGCGTTCTGATCGAAGCATTGCAAGATCGTCAGCGCTCGTGTCGCCGTCGACGAGAGTTGCCGCGTATGTGAACAGGTGCGTTGCAAGTCCGATGTGGTCGAGTGCAATGTTGGCCACCGCCAGTTCCTCTTCGAGGTCTGGTGCTCGGGTGACATACTCGGCAAGGCGTTGACCAAGTACGAGGTTGTCGTCAGCATGGCGGATCAGGTAGACGCCGAACTGGCCGGTCGCGATTGTCGTGTCCTCTTTGGTGGTCACAGACGCCGAACCTCCTTAGGGATCTCGTAGAAGGAAGGATGTCGATACGGAACATGTTCAAAGGGAGCAAACATCGAGTCAGCGTCGTCTGAGGCAACAATTTCGGATGAAGGCACAACCCAGACGCTGACACCCTCGACACGCCGTGTGTAGCTGTCACGCGCGTTCTGGATCGCAGATTCCGAATCGGAGGCGTGCAATGATCCGACGTGGACATGGCTCAAACCTCGCTTGGGTCGTACGAACACCTCCCACAGTGGATGGCCATGATCTGTGGTTTCACCGAAGCTGATTTTCTCTTGGTCGGTACCCGGCGCAACGTGTGCTTCGTAACTCATGTGTGTCCTCCTCAGGCACTCTTGTCGAGCATCTCGACTTGCTTGTCGGCGTAGGCCGAGGCACCAGCACGTACCCATGCCCCATCCTCCCATGCCCGAACCTTGTGCGAAATGCGTTCGCGGTTCAAAGGTCCGTCGCCCTTGACGACTGCCCAAAACTCGTCCCAATCAATTTCGCCGGTGCGCCACTGCTCAGTCTCGCTGTCGAAACGCAGCTCAGGATCAGGAATCTTGAGGCCCAGGTAGTGCGCCTGCGGCACGGTCTGGTCAATGAACTTTTGGCGTAGATCGTCATTCGACATACGCTTGATTTTCCACGCCATCGACTCCTCTGTGTGAGTCGACTCTGAGTCGTGTGGCCCGAACATCATGAGCGCGGGCCACCACCAACGATCCATCGAATCCTGCGCCATGGCTTTCTGAGCGTCAGATCCTGACGTCAGAGCCATCAAGATGCTGAATCCCTGGCGGGCGTGGAAACTCTCTTCTTTGCAGATTTTCACCATGGCTCTGCTGTAGGGACCGTATGACGTTCCCTGGAGCACAATCTGGTTCACGATCGCGGCGCCATCCACAAGCCACCCTATGGTCCCCATGTCTGCCCAACTCAAGGTTGGATAGTTGAAAATTGACGAGTACTTCTGGCGACCTCGGTGGAGTAGATCCTCGAGTTCGTGGCGCGAGACACCAAGCGTCTCAGTGGCGGAGTACAAATAGAGACCGTGACCTGCCTCGTCCTGAACCTTGGCAATCAATATTGATTTTCGCAACAGAGTGGGCGCTCTCAGAATCCAGTTTGCCTCTGGTTGCATGCCGATTACTTCGGAGTGGGCGTGCTGCGCCATCTGGCGAATCACAGTCGCTCGATACCCTTCGGGCATCCAGTCCCTCGGCTCCACCTTCTCGTCTGCAGCGATTATGTCATCGAACTTCTGCTGCCCTTCGTCGTCAATGTCACGATTCTTCACAGTGCTCCATGGGTCGAACTCAATCATCATAACAAACGAACGTTCGTTTGCAAGGAGTTTCTTCTTCCCCTCTGATCGCGGTTCCGCAGGATTTTCGAGACGGTTGCCCCTGATCCATGTTCCCCCGAGAATCCGAAGGACTTCTCGCAAGGAACGCCCTTGGCGTTCCCGCTTCTGACCTCTCTTCCGCGACGGGAGAGACGCGCTCACGGTGTCGGTACAGAGAGGGTGAGAACGCCAGCGAATTGGTTATTTGCGGACGAGGAGTCGGTGGAGTCTTCGTGTTGCGATCATTGCTGCTGAGACGTCCTGGATTCCGTCTCGTGTGAGCCACGTGTACCAGCGGTCGAGCCGTGGCATGAGGCGCTCGCGCGCCGCAATGAACCGCTCGATCGATCCGTCCGCCTCCTCTAGCACGAGGGAAACGACGAGCCTTCGTAGCTGCAGGATGTCGTCACGAACAGCCTCGATTGCTAGCCGGTCAAAGGATGCCGTACCCGGCAGCTTGCGAACCTGCCGATCAAGCCAGCCAATCCGAAATACGTGACTCGCCTCGGCGTACAGAGAAGCAACATCGAGCACATCTCTGTCAAATCGGTGTGCGATATCCACGATGTCAGGACCCCGCCTCAACGCACGCTGGTAGGCATGGCGCACCGCGAGATCCTGAGGTACGCCCGCCTCGTTCATCTCCACAATCAATGCCTCGTATGGTTCATGCCACGCGAGTGGCGCCATGCCAGGAAATCCGTCGGACAAAGCAGCGAAGTCATCAGATACGGCCTCGATCTCCTCATCGACGGATCGGCCATTCGGTCGCAGCAGATACCAGCGTGCCACGTACGACACAAGGTCGTCGACATCCTGGAGCATCCTGTTCGATATGACGGGATCGAGCTGACCAGCCAATTCTTCAATGGCCAACCATCGGTCATTGGCGCCAACCACGGCACGGGCAACTCTGTATGCACGAACAATCATGGCGGCGGACGCGCCCGAAAGCGTCCGCATTCTCGAGTAGAACGTGCTTCCTTGCGAGTTCAGCACCTGGTTCGCGACAATTGTGGAAATAAGCTCTCTGCGAAGGGGGTGAGCGGCAATCTCGTCGGGGAACCTCGCTGCAATCAGCGCAGGAAAGTACGCCAGCAGATCGGATTCGAAATGCGGATCGTCTGGAAGTTTCGATTGGATAAGGTGCTCCGTCAGACTTCGTTTTGCGTACGCGAGGAGGACTGAGACCTCTGGGGCCGCCATCGACTTGCCGTCTCTTGAACGCTGGGCCATCTCGTCGGCGCTGGGCAAGAACTCGAGTTCCCGATCAAGAATCCCCTCGCGCTCGAGCCGGTCGATCAGATCGGTATATTCCTCAATCTGCTTCGCCGAGGACAATGTTTCCTGTGCGATGATCTGAGCAGCAAGAAAGTTGTCGTACAACACTGCCTCGGCCACATCATCGGTCACATCCTCAACAACCTTGTCACGGTCGGCCTGAAGCAGCGAACCATTCGCTACAGCAACACCAAGAAGAATCTTTACGTTGACCTCACGATCGGATGTGTGCACTCCCGCAACATTGTCTATGAAGTCAGCAAACACCTTGCCGCCCCTGCGTTCGTACTCAATCCGTCCTCTCTGGGTACAACCGAGGTTGCCGCCCTCGCCAATGACCCTGCACCGCAGGTCGCGGCCGTTGACTCTGACGGCATCGTTTGTGCGATCCTGGACTACGTCATGTGACTCTCCCCGCGACTTCACATACGTTCCAATGCCACCATTCCAAAGCAGGTCGACCCGAGCCTTGAGGACAAGCCGAATCAGTTCGTTCGGCGTGAGTTCCGTCTCTGTCGTTTCGAGAAGGTTCTGGATCTCGGAGGACAGTTCGATGCTCTTGGCAGTTCTCTCGAAGACTCCCCCACCCTCCGATATGAGGGTCGTGTCGTAGTCGGCCCAGCTTGATCGCTTGATGCGCGAGATGCGGTCGCGCTCCGTCCACGATGTCGCTGGATCTGGCGTCGGGTCGATGAAGATATGCCTGTGATCGAATGCGGCAACGAGTTTGAGATGCTTGGAGAGAAGCATGCCGTTGCCGAACACGTCACCCGACATGTCCCCAATACCCACTGTCGTAATCTCGTCAGAATCGACGTTGACACCCAAGTCGAGAAAGTGCCTTCGCACGGACTCCCAGGCACCTCGCGCAGTGATGCCGAGTGCTTTGTGGTCGTACCCTGCTGAACCTCCGGACGCGAACGCATCGTCGAGCCAGAATCCGTACTCGCGAGCAATCTCGTTTGCGGTATCAGAGAATGACGCAGTGCCCTTGTCGGCGGCAACTACAAAGTACGGGTCGTCGCCATCGTGCCGAACAACATCTTGGGGTGGAACAATCTCGCCCTCGACCAGATTGTCCGTCACGTCGAGTAGACCGCGGATGAAGATCGAATACGCGCTCTTCACCTCGTCGTAGGTCGGTCGTCCCGGCTCGGCCGGGCGTTTCACAACGAAACCGCCTTTGGCTCCCGTCGGCACGATCACGGCGTTCTTCGTCATCTGAGCCTTCATCAGCCCGAGAACCTCAGTGCGGTAGTCCTCCATCCGATCGGACCACCTCAGACCGCCTCGCGCGACCATTCCGCCGCGAAGGTGGACTCCCTCGACTTCATGCGAATACACAAATATCTCGTAGAGCGGTTTCGGGTCTGGCATTTCGGGCACGCCATCCGATCGAAACTTCAACGAAAGTGATTGCCGACCCGCAACACTGACATTTGAGCGCACCGTCGCGAGAATCAGCTTTCGAAACCCTGCAAGAATTCGGTCCTCGTCAAGGGATGAGACGTCATCGAGCGCGGCGACGATGCGTGCGCTGACAACCTGCTCACGCTCCGCGTCGTGATCGGCCCCAAGACGGGCTTCGAACAGCCTGACAAGGTCTTCAGCGATCTTCGGATAGGAAGCCAGAGCATTGTCGACATACCCGACGGAGTACGAAGGAGTCACAAGGCGCCAATAGGCGCGGTACGCACGGAGGATCATGATGTCTCGATAGGTGAGATCTGTCGACACGAGCAACCTGTGAAGCGAATCGGACTCGATCTCGCCGCCGAGAGCTGCCTCAATGGCCCATCCGATTCTTTCGCCGCAGGCTTCGACATCAAGCTTCTGCCCTGCAAGGGTGAGGACACCAAAGTCGTGAATGAAGGTGCCTCCGGCATCCTCAAGCCGAGTCGGGACCTCCTCAACAACCGCCAGACCGAGGTTCTCTATGTGGGGCATCATTTCAGAGAGGTTGAGCTTGCCTGTTGACCGGTACACAGTTATGCGCGTGAGAGCGTCGAGCGTGCCCGGCGAATTCTGATCTCCGTGCTCGTTCTGAAGCCGAACTATTACCTCCGCGCCGGAACCTGCGAGGCTGTCGAGATTGACGATATCACCGGCTGCAACAGCCATTCCTGTCGCATTCTTGTAGTACTCGGGGAACCTGTCCGTCCACGTTGCAGCGAGATCCCGTGCAGCAGCGGCACCGACCCTGTCAGTTAGCTCCTCCGCCACTTGATCCTGCCATGTACGGCACAGCGCCACCACCCGGTCCTCGAGCGAACGACGATCGATCTCCACAGGCGCGCCGTCGGTTGTCCACACCGTGAAATGAATCCTGGCATCGCCTGAGTCATCTAGCGCGAGTTTGTAGTCGACGGATGTCCCTTGAAACACATCGAGAAACAGGCTCTGGAGT
>SMXV01000055.1 GCA_004356175.1 Acidobacteriota bacterium | reverse complement strand
GGATGGGTCGTTTGTGCTGCGTCTTGAGGACGGAACCGACATCCAGAACGGCCCCGACCTCTATGTCTACCTGCTTGCGAGTGACGATTTCGGCGGCACACTGCCAGACGACTACATCGATCTTGGGACGCTCAAAGGAAATGTCGGTGGTCAGAACTATGAACTTCCACCCGATTTCGACCCTGAGGTATACAGGACCGTGTTGATTTGGTGTCTGCGGTTCCGCACTGCGTTCGCCGCGTCACCAATGGCATGACACCACCGTCGTGCGGCCGCGGACTCTCAGACCAGAAGAAACTTTTCGCGGATCTTGACGACGGTCGCAAGACCGCGGCGGGACATCTTCATGTCAAGAATCCGCATTGATGTTGATTCCCTGTGAGTCGTTGGCGTGCCGGTGCCGGCCCGCAGAAAGAACACTTCAGCGCCTGACACAGAGAGTTGTTCGGGGGGTACCGCAGTCGCTTCAAGAGCCCTTGCGCTCTCTGGTGGGGGAGGGCGCTCAAGGAAGGACACTTCTATAACACCGTCGTGCGATGTCCAGGGGACACGGCGAAGGAGCTCGTCGATCTGTATGCTTGTGCGGAGAAAGATTTCAGACGCGAACCCAAATTCAGCTTCGAATACAGATTGGATCCTCGCGAGGTCCGGGCTAGAGTCGCTGTCAAAAATCACGTTGCCTGAGGCAATGTAGGTTGACACATCGTCAAAGCCGCAACCCCGAAAGAGGTCCCCAAGATCGGTCATCTTGATGCGTCTGGTGGTCACATTAATCGCTCTTAGAAAGGCAACATACCGCACAAGAAGAACGTTACCGTCGCCGGATGACCGGCATGTCAACGGGAACTTTTACGACCGAATCATCTTCTCACCATTAGAATGGAATGTCAGCTACGAGGAGCTCGCGTGAGCAGCGGCACCGACTCACAAGACATTTCGCACGACACAGAGACACTCAAGGAGCGCGTCCGCGAGCTTGAGCATGAGAATGCAAAGCTCAAGGTTGCTGCGGCCAGGGACAACCAGCTTGAGCCGTATCAGATCGAGTTGCTGAAACTACAGAACCATCTCGAAAAGACACGGACCCCCATGATCGTGGTCTTTGAGGGTCGCGATGCGTCGGGCAAGGGCGGAACGATTCGCCGCATTACGCGCTACATGAACGAGAAGCGCTACCAGGTTGTCGCACTCGGGCGTCCGACTGACCGGCAGAAGACCCAGTGGTACTTTCAGCGCTATGTCGAACGGTTCCCCGCCGGGGGAGAGATGGTGCTCTTCGACCGTTCCTGGTACAACAGAGCACTGGTAGAACCGGTATTCGGGTTTTGCACGAAAAAGGAGTACCGAACGTTCATCAGGGGAGTCACAGGGTTCGAGAAGGACCTGGTGCGCAACGGCACAGTGCTCGTGAAGCTGTACTTCTCCGTGGAGAAGGACACTCAGGCGAAGCGTTTCTCACGTAGGCGTGGCGACGCACTGAGACAGTGGAAGCTGTCTGAGATCGACCTGCAGGCTCAAGAGTATTGGGACGACTTTACCGAGATGAAACTCAGGATGCTCGAACGCACATCTTCAGCGTCCGCGCCATGGACAATCATCCGGTCCAATAGCAAACCGAATGCTCGTCTGAACGCGATGAGAGTGATACTCAATGCTGTCGACTACGAAGGGCGTGACACCGAATTGAGTTTCGCCGTCGATCCGAAAGTTGTGTTCACCGGTAGAGAAGAACTCGCCCGCATGGATGACGAACGCGACCGCGTCGGCCGTCCAAACCACTAATCCTGAACTCTTCATGCGTACGCACGAGACACGTAGTTCCCCTACATACGCAAGAAGCGTAAAAGCGGGCGACTAGCCGACCGGGACAGGCATCAACTCGTAGATGTCGATTGCGTAGTCTCCGTTCCCGTCGCTAAGAAACGGATGGGATTGCGACATCTCACGGGCAGCATCCATATCATGTGCCTGGAGGATCGAGTACCCCGTGAGTGGCGCGGCGGTTCCATCGCTCCCATCGTCGACCAACGACGAAGACGGACCAAATGGCGCACCGATGTCTGCCAGTGCAGAGCCGACGCCCGTCATCCATTCCTCCCACTTCTGCATCACCGACATCATGTCCTCTTGTGACATGTCTGCCATGTCCGTTGCTTCGCCCTTGTAGACGATTATATATTGCGGCATCGCGCCTCCTTCTTGCTCGAGAGAAACCATACACGATGCAACCCACCCTTCTGGCGTCCATAGCCGCAATATATTGCGTTCACGTACGCCAGAAGAGAGAATGTTACATAACATGTATTATCGGCGCTAATCGTTGAGTATCTGCATCTTGCGGTCGTCGAGAAGAGAGAATGCTCTGTGGCTTGCAACCCAGAGCGCATGCTCTCTGTCGACTGCTTCAGCGACGACACCGTGGCGGTCGAAGATTATGAAGCGGTCGAACACCCGAGTGAACGTTGCGTCATGGGTGATCGCCACCTGGGTTGCCTCCAGATCAGCGATTGTCTCCTCTATCACCAGAATCGACTCAAGGTCGAGGTTGTCTGTCGGTTCATCGAGCAACAGCACGTTCGGACTAGTGGTTTCGAGCAGCAGGAGTTGAACACGCGCCTTCTGACCGCCGGAGAGCTCCTTGAGTCGATGTCTCGTGTGGGACGCAAGTCCGTACCGTCCAAGCGCCGATCGGGCATCCTGCTCGTTGCCGAAGTGGTCGCCGACCACCTCAAGAAGTGCGCGCCCGGACGTGTCGATGACATTGTCCTGCGAGAAATATCCAATCCTTGCAGTTGGACCGAACCGCACAGTGTTGCCATCAACGACATCATCGTCAATCAGCATCTTGAGGAATGTTGACTTACCGACACCGTTTTCCCCCAGCAATGCAACCCTCTCCTCGTTGTAAATCTTTAAGCTGAACGGAGCCACGAGACCCTCAACCTCGAACCGGGTGAGACGTATGGCTTCGGTACCGGAACGAGATCCCTTGAACCGTGGTGTGATCTCTCTGATGGGTGGCGGCATCGGCGGCGGCCCTACGTCCTTGAACCGCTGCCAACGAGCCTCCGCAACATCTGCCTTGCGCGCCATGACCTCACTGATCTTCGCCCGCTGCTTGTGGGTCTTGAAGATCCGGAATAGGCGCCTCTCCTCGGCATTCCACGCGTCAAGGTCCTTGGCGAGAATCTCGAGCCGCTTCTGTCTTACCTCTGGGTACGTTGCATACGTGCCACCGTGCGTCCACACGCTGTTGTGTTCAAGGATCACGATGCGGTCGACTGCTTCGCTCAGGAGTTTGCGATCGTGAGATACAAGCATGATGGTCTTGGATGTTGAGCGCAGCTGACTTCCGAGCCACGCTTTCGAGAAGAGGTCGAGGAAGTTATCCGGTTCGTCGAGAATCAGTGTCGGGACACTCGACAGGAGGAACGAACGCACGATGATCGACTTTCGTTCCCCACCTGACAACTCTGCAAGTTTGCGATCGGATGCTTGAACCATGCCCTGCCGCAGCACGGCACGCGTGACCTGGTCCCACTGTCCCTCCGACTCGTATCCACCGAGCGACTGCCACAGCTCAAGTTCTGATGCGATCGCAACACCGTCTATCTCGTCCCCTGCGCCATAGAGCGTTTGTAACCGACGATGTACCACCTTGAGCTCCTCTGGCAGAGATAGTGCAAGTGCGTCGAGCACCGTTACGGCCTCTAGGTCGTCGAATCCCGGGTCCTGGCGCATGTAGGCAACCTCGGTGTCTGACCGAATCGCTCCCTCATCAAGGTCCAGATCGCCCGCAATGAGCTCAAGCATCGTTGTCTTGCCAGCGCCATTGGGACCAATGAGTGCCGTGATCTTTCCCGTCGGCACCTTGAACGAGACGTTCTCGACGCCAACAGTTCCGTCAGGAAAGGAGAACGACGCTCCCCGCACCTCAATTGCCATGGCTCAAACCTCGTAGCTGGATACAACGAGTAGGAACAATAGGACCAAGCGCGCGGCACAATTCGCCCGTGTGCGAGACCGTCTGAAGCTAGGAGTGTGACCCGTGCTCCTACCCCGTTACCAGCGTCGTGTCCGGCTGGTACGTGCTCCAGACAAACCAGAACGTATCCAACTGCGGAACTTGCACAAGCCGGCTCCCCGACAGTTCGCCCTCCACAGCCTCACCATTGAGGAGCCAGACGGATCCTGTCTCGTTGTCGACGAAACGTCCGTTAACGAAGGAGAACGTAAGGTCCTGATCTCCAATGCGGGGAACAAACACAGCAACGGAACCGACATCTCTGCCGCCGGCTATCTCGTTGTCGTCGAGGGCAGACGCCTGTCCAGCGACCCAGAACACGATCAGCTGCTCATCGCCTACTGCGACCGCCGTAGCCTTCCCCTCCCCCCCACTCACTACCTCAATCGCGATTGCCGCTGAGTTGTCGAGGTATTCGATTCCAACAATGCGTTGCATTGCGGCTGCCCTGTCGTCAAGAGCTCCCCGGAAGAGGAACGGGGTGTTCTCCAGATCGTCGTATCCGACGTACGGGTTGCGTCCGTAGTCGCGTGAGAAACCGGTTCGTGTCCAGTCGAGTACTTTCCCTGTTGGGTAGATCGACCGAAACTGGTCCCACGCCATCAGTGGAGACGGGTACTCGTCGAGTTGTATTCCCGTGAGGACGCCGATCACGGCCAAGCCGTTGTAGTGCGTCCACAAAGTCTCTGTGGCACGGTCATACATCACAAGGGCCGATGCGAAGAGTCGGCCAGAGGTTCCGAAAGTTGTCTCCACGCCGTTGATCGTCCGCACATATGTCGCTGCGGAGTTACACAGAGGACAGTACGTCACTGCCACTGGGACGCCGCCGACGGTGTCGTTGACAATCTCGTGCCACACCATTGCACGGACCGGGTATGCACGTGCGTCGCCGTTGATGTCGACCACGACGACCGGCTCGCTGCCCGGCAGGAGTTCAAGATTTTCCGACACTTCAATGAAGACAGGATCGTCAATTGGCGGAATGCCGTCGGGCGGTGGACCGCCAGAAATCACCTGACCAGGGTCAATAAGGGGCTCAGGAAACTGGTCTGAGAACATCGTGTCGAGGGCGCTCGGCCCACTCGGCAGCTCCCCCACTGCTGGAAGGTCCACCGAGTCCGAGTCTCCGGAGACCGTTGTTGATGATGACGAATCACTTGCGCCTGGGCTGCCTTGACCAGAGTCGTCGGATCCGTCCGAGGTCGCGGTACAAGCAGCGAGAGTCAGTGCCACCGCAAGAAGCATCGTCACATGGTCTTTTCGCACCCTGCTCCCTTCATGCGACACAACGTCACTACCTCCAGTCCTGTTCCTAATTGTCCAACTTTCGACACTGTCGGACATTCGTCTCACCAAGAATCGTTCGATATACCATGACCACACCAACTTCTCATCGCCGTGAGGCGCGATCTCATCCACTCGTATGGGCACTCGGAACCTCGCTCGTATGGTTCATCGCGGCGGCAATCCGGACAGAGACAACGCTCCACCTCGGACCGTTATTGGTACCGATTGTCGCCGCGTCCATGACCGGAGACACTGACCATCCATACCGACCGGCACTCGTTGGCACTGCGATCGGCGCCGCCGTGATTGCGTTGCTTGACGCGACCGGAAACTTGGCAGGCCCAGCGCTCGAGCCGTTTTCGTCCGTCCTTGTTGAGAGCCTTGTGCTGCTTGTCATTGGCGGACTCATTGCACTCGTCATAGCTGCGACACGGTCAGGAAGTCGCTGATAGGGCCGCAGCATCGATAACCCGTATCCGGCGGTATCCCGTTTCAACCACGCCTTTGATACGCAACGAGGCAAGGGCTTCATTGACGGACTGCCTGCTTGCGCCAAGCAGCTCGGCAATCGTTGCCTGAGAGAGCATGACATCGCCGAACGCGTCCTGCTCGTCGAGCAGGAGCCCGGAAACCTGTTCAAGGACGGTGCGATTCATCAACCGGATGATGCGTTGCTGTGTCGCCTCAAGCTGGCTGAGACCGTTCACGAGCCACCGCATTGCGAGAACCGGACGAGAAAGAAGCAGTGGGACGAGTTTGTCGCGTTCGAGTCGGAGAACGCGAACTGATGTGATCACCTTTGCTGACGACAGATACGGCACCTCCTGGAACATTGCAATGTCACCCACAACTGACCCGGGTCCGATGCGCGCTACCACAGAGGTCTCCTCTCCGCTTCGTCGGTACAGCTCCACCTCGCCCTCCTCGATGATGAAGCAGACGGATGCGACGTCGCCCTCACGAAACAGATGTGTGCCCTTGTACTTGTCTATCAGTGTGCCGGTACGAGCCAACGCAACAGCGTCGTCGGGCCGCATCGGGAGGTAGTCGGTGCGCCCGATGCGTTTTGCAAGCCACGCGGCGTGTTGATCAAGGTTCTGTGCCATGTATAGGGACAACCAGCCAAACGTTCCCTCTCTTCCCGTTGATTCGTCGGGCACCCGACAGTGCAAGGTCATACCAAGGTCATACTCGGGCAACGTCAGTACGTACGGCTGATCGCAGGATCGG
>SMXV01000054.1 GCA_004356175.1 Acidobacteriota bacterium | reverse complement strand
CCGTGCCATGTCGTGGTAGTTTGACCGATTGTGTCGGTTGCTTGGTTGTGGGGTGTGGTCGCTGTGCTTGTCGCAGCTCAGAGAGAGTGATGCGGCGCTTCTGGGCCCGCTGGCGGCGCCAAACAACAGATCGAGGTCGCCATTGGACGCCCCCGGAACATCGGAGTGTCAGTCGGAGGGGCGGGAGAGGGCTGTGACGCCGGCGATGACGACGCTCAGGACGACTACCACGACTATGAAGCCCAGCAGCGACAGGGTTGGTCCGAACAGCAGTAGCAGGGCGGCAAGGAGTGCAGCAACCATGTTCGTGGGACCAGGGTTCGAGGCGATAAATCGGCCAAGCGCTGTCTCTTTGAAGGCGCTGGCTGCCGAATCAACCCGACTGTCGGCTTTTGATCGCAGGACAACAGCCCTCGTCGAATCCCCGAACAACCAGGACACCGCCATCAACAGCGCCCCGATAAGGAGAGCAGTCAAAGTCTGCTGGTTGAGTTGGCGGAACACAATGTCCCAGGCACTCTCCGCTCCCGCACGCTGAACCGCGTCACTTATGCCGCCTGTTACGGCGACTTTGGCATATCGGACATCAATCAACGAAATGACCATCGCCACAACGGTTGCGCCGCCAAACCAGCCCAAGATCCTTCTCTTGTCATCCGCAACCGCGAATATGGCGATTCCGAGGGCGACAGTGAGCGCCATCAGAGCCCAGCGGATTGAGCGCATCAGATCGACGACCCAACGGATGGCTCCTCCGTCGCCGGCCTCGAAGAGCTCGACCGTCAATTGTCGATCGCTTGAGCCGATAATCCCGAGTCCTTCGAAGTCAAGGTCTTCCGCCAACGTACGGCCGAGCTCGCCAAGGTCAAGTACCACCACCCCGTCCTGCTCACTCAGCAACCCGTCGTCCAGCGCGCCCACAAACGCAACCGCGACGGAGTGGGTTCCTCGGATTGCGGCGGTCCACACCGTCGTAAAAGCATCTGAGCGAACTATCTCAACGGCAGCATCTGACGTCAGACCCCGTATGCCGTCGGTGATTGGCGCGGCTATAAAACTCACACCGTCTGGGAGCGCCTCCGAAATCGACTCCTGCACCTGGAATTGCGCGATGAGAGCGTCAGCTACTTGTTCGGCCAACGCCAGCGATACGTTCTCATCCTTCGGCAACGGCGCCAACGCCGCTACGAAGCTATCCGTGTTCAGCACCGTCCTGGTCAGCCACAACGCATGATTCGCAGCGAGAAGCGACACGGTGAAAAGGATGGTGAGCGCGATCGCGATCTTGAACCGCTTCGAAGTCCCACATATCTTGTCTGTTGAATCGCTCATTGGTGAGTCATCTTAGATGACTGCGCGACATTCGTATCAGGTCCTGTGGTACGGTGGCTGGAACGCAAGGAGCAGGGTGCCATGCCAGATAACTCAACCTCGGGTGCTCGAGGCGATGTTGCCTACTCAGATGACAGGATGCCTGTCGGTCTGATATTCGCTGGTATCACCACGGTCTTCGCAGTGATCTTCATCCTTCAGAATCTCACGGATGTCAAGACACAGTTTCTGTTGGTCAGCGTGACGGTGCCGCTGGCGGTCGTGATAGTGGTGTCGATGGGTCTCGGCGCGGTCGTTGGCTGGTTCGTGGGTCTCATGATGCGACGCCGCAAGCGCAACAACGCCAAAGCGTCCTAGACGATCAAACTATTCATCGGTGTCGTCAAACCATTCATCGGCATGTTCGACGATGTACATGCTGACGTCGTGGACCCTGTCGAGAACATCACACAGTGAATCCTGCTCGAAGAAGATCTCTGAGAGCGACCGGCTCACGGTACCGACAACCGAGAGAAGCCTCACCGGTTGGTCCGACAGCGCCGCCATCGTCTCGACCGCCGACACCTCGATTGGAAGGTCGATACCACCAAGACCCGCTAGCTCGGCAGAGAGAACGAGAATGTCTGGAGACCTGTCGAGCGGTGGAAGCGACCAGTTGAAGTGGAACGGAACCTCGAACTCTCCGTCCTTCTGCTCGGGAACTCCGTCAGTTTCGAGGAGAGCATCCTCGAAACGGAGCAGCAACCGCGGATCCAGATCGAGCGCAATGTGGAGATCAAGAGGCCCTGAGCACGCCTCGGCGGGATGCATGTCAATCTCCCACGCTTGGCGCAACGTGTATGTCTCAACAAAATGTCTCTCATCGTGGACATGAAACCCATGCTCGATTGCGTGATCTTTGAGATAGGTGATCGTTGAAGCGATGTCGACAGCCATCAGCCGTCATCCGCTGCATGGACTTCGATGCCACCAAAGACAGCCACTGCATCGATTAGTAACACAGGTGCGTCATCATCCGCACCGTCTGGTGCCGTCAAGTTCGCAATCCCGCCCATGACAGACCGGCCAGCAATCTCGACACGCCAGGATCTCGGTACGACAACGTCGATACCACCAAAGATTGCTCTCAATGTCAGATGGGCCGCCGGACTCGCCTCCGCTTCGGTCAGATCAAGCTCGACACCGCCAAACAGTGCCACCGCGGAGCCCTGAACCAGACCGGTGGATTCGCTGCTGAACCGTGCTTCATCCATGGCCGCAACGATGGCAAATCGGTCGTCACCAGGTTCGCCAAAGGCTGGAAGTCGCTTTCGCGCGAGCAACACGGATCCCCCTGCGGCCGCCCCAAAAGCAGCACAAGCAACGAAGAGCCTTCTGACCGATTTCATGATTACAAGGTACCAGCCGGGCAGGACGTAGCTCGCGGTCGGTTGACACAGCTGTACCATGCCGTCACATCAGGGAAGGCGACATGACACCCAGAGTTCTCTTCGTCTGCGTGCACAACGCTGGACGATCCCAGATGGCAGCTGTTCTCCTTGACCACCACGCGCTCGGCAGAATTCAGGTTCTCTCTGCTGGCACATCACCGAGTTCCGAGCTACATCCGCTTGTTGTGGCCGCCATGTCTGAATGGGGGATAGACATGTCCGACCGCTCCCCGACACCTCTCGCGACCAGCGATGTGGAGGGCTGCGACGTTGTCGTGACAATGGGATGTGGAGATTCGTGTCCCGTCGTTAAAGGCGTTCGATACGAGGACTGGCAACTCGATGACCCCTCGGGCCAGGACCTTGAGACGGTGCGGAAACTTCGAGCCGAGATTGACGCTCGTGTTCGGACCCTGGTTTCGGAACTTCTCGATTGACTGCAACGAAACTATCCCTCAACCGGTTCTTCTTGGTATGAACCTGAACGCTCCATCGACGGATCGCGAGATCAAGCAAGCGCTCGTTACGCACCGCGACGCCGGATTTACGATGCTTGTGGTGCGATTCCAGCCCGGCATCTACTCCGGCGCTCGCCGGCTGACCCATGGGCACGAAGACGCAGAGGAGGTAGCGCAGGAAACGTTCCTCCGCGCCTATCGAGCGCTCGGCGGATACGACGACAGGCGGATCTCCAATCTCAAGTTGAGCGGATGGCTCTGGACAATCGCCATCAACCTGTGCCGGGACCGCGCCTCAGGACGGCGACGCCCCATCGCGATCGATACTCGCCTCGCCGCGAGTGGCGCAGATGCACCTCCCATCGATGCAGCTGCGTGGAACGAGCGTTTGGCACGCCTGTCAACCGACCAACGGACCGCTGTTGTTCTGCGCCACGTGGCGGATTTGTCAATCGCCGATATTTCCGAAATCGTTGGGAGACCGCAAGGAACCGTCAGAGCCGACATCTCTCGAGGTCTCGACCACCTGAGAGACGTGTTGGCACGAGAGGAGACACCATGATCGACATAGAGCACGAACTCGCCAATCTCGCTGAGGTGCCACCAGCCCATCTAGAACGAGTGACGGTCCTCGCCGTTGATGCAGGCGACCAGGTGGCCATGAAATCGAGTGTGCACGGTCCGCTGTGGATTTCGTGGAGCAAGCGCGGCATCACCGGACTCACTCCAACATTCGTCGACGAGACGGTCGATGCGTTCATTGAACACCATCGGCGTGCAGGGTACGACGTCGAGACCCTGCCCTCAGCACTTGATCACGACATAGAGACTGCGTTGGCGTCGGGTGTTGCCGAAGGTCTCTCGTTCGACCTCCGTGGTCTCTCCTCGTTCCAGGTCTCAGTCCTTGAGGCCTGCCAGACAATCCCGTGCGGATCGGCGCAGTCCTATGGCTGGATAGCAAGTCAGCTCGGCAAGCCTGGTGCCACGAGGGCCGTTGGTACCGCCCTGGCGAAGAATCCGATTCCCCTGCTGATTCCCTGCCATCGGGTAGTGCGCTCGGATGGTTCCGTGGGCAGCTACGCCTTCGGGTCCGATATGAAGCGGGAGCTGCTCGTGGAAGAGGGCGTGTTGCTGCCCGGCATGTAACCGTCAGCAGGATGGCTTCTACAACTGTTCTTGTCCATGGATGTTGCCGTCGTCCTACTCTGTGTGCATGGACATTGTCGAGACAGTTCGAGCATCGGTGATTGGTGCAGACCAGGTGGTGCCCGGACCGTTCGGCCCTCGGAGAGTCACATACGCTGACTACACCGCATCGGGTCGGTCGCTCACGTTCATCGAGGACTACATCCGCGACGTCGTGCTGCCGTTGTACGCGAACACACACACGGAAGCAACGGGCACTGGGACGCAGACAACACGGTTCAGGGAGGACGCGCGCGACATCATTAGGCGCTGCCTCAACGCATCGGACAGTTACGCAGTCATATTCGCTGGGAACGGTTGCACAGGAGCGATCGACCATATGATCAGGGTGCTCGGGTTATCGATTCCAGACACACTTGACCGTCAGTTCCACCTGTCGGACACCATCGCGAGCAGTGAAAGACCCGTCGTATTCATCGGGCCGTTCGAACACCACTCGAACGAACTGCCGTGGCGCGAATCGATTGCAGATGTCGTAAAGATTGGCGAGGACCGTGATGGCCACATCAACAAGGCCCAACTCGAGGATGAGCTGCAGACGTATCAGAATCGGCTGCTGAAAATCGGATCGTTCTCCGCAGCGTCCAACGTGACGGGAATCCTATCCGACACGGTGGGCATCACCGAACTACTGCACCGACACGATGCCTTGGCCTTCTGGGACTTTGCTGCGGCAGCACCCTATGTCGAGATGGACGTCGAACCTTCGCAGTCTCCTGACGCCTATCTGGATGCAGTCTTTATCTCGATCCACAAGCTGATCGGCGGCCCCGGAACACCGGGGCTACTGGTTGCACGCAAGGAACTCTTCAAGAACGCTGTCCCGACAGTTCCGGGCGGGGGCACTGTTTCGTTCGTACGAACCGACACGCACGAGTACCACACCGACATCGAACGACGCGAAGAAGGCGGAACTCCGGCCATTGTCGGATCGATCAGGGCAGGCCTCGTCTTCCAGTTAAAAGAAGCGGTTGGCACGGCTCGTATCAAAACGATCGAGGAGAGTTTTATCGACCGGGCTATTTCGTCGTGGAGTACCAATCCGAGCATCGACATTCTTGGAAATCCTGAAGCCGAGCGTCTCTCGATTGTCTCGTTTGTTGTCAAACGCGGCGGCCAGTATCTGCATCACAACTATGTGGTGGCCCTACTGAACGATCTCTTCGGGATCCAGTCACGAGGTGGATGCTCCTGCGCAGGTCCGTACGGGCACTCGTTGCTCGGCATTGACGACGAACACTCTGCAGAGATCAGCCACGAAGTTCAACTCGGCTGCGAGGGGATCAAGCCGGGATGGATCCGTGTGAACTTCAACTACTTCATCTCCGAGACCGTGTTCAACTTCATCATCGACGCTGTCCACGTTGTCGCGACCGACGGATGGAAATTGTTGCCGTGGTATCGCTTCGATACGCACACCGCAGAGTGGATACATGTCGACGGAAGGGGGATGGCTCCGATGTCATTGGAAGACATCGACTACTCAGCCGGTGCATTGCACTACGACCTGCGCCACATCACAGCCGGTGAGTCAGACCTCGCGTCGTATCTCGTGGCAGCAAGGGATCTGTTCGAGTCAATAGACCCAGCCACGGGTCCGAGCCATCCTATCGCCGACGCGACGGCGTCCTTCGAGGACCTCAGATGGTTCATACTTCCCGAGGATGTCCGCGCAGGTGAGTAGGCAGACCCCCGAATGGTTCGAAAGAGCAATCGCGGATGAGCCAGACGAACGCTCAATTGTCGTTGAGGGCGCGACAATTCGCTACCTGACATGGGGCGACACGAGTAAACCGGGCCTGCTCTTCGTCCACGGCGGAGCAGCACATGCCCACTGGTGGTCATTCATTGCGCCTCTCTTCACAAACCAGTGGCACACCGTTGCCATTCATCTCTCCGGGATGGGCGACTCCGACAGAAGGGAAACGTACTCACACGAGATGTGGGCAGAAGAGGTCATGGCCGTCGCGGATGACTCCCAGTTCCCCGGACCGCCAGTCGTTGTTGGACACAGCCTCGGAGGCATGGTCACCATCCAGACAGCAGCGACATTCGGAAGTCGCTTGGCTGGTGCCGTGATAGTCGATTCTCCGGTCCGCATTCCGGCTCCCGAATCCCAGGAAAGCCGAACGGGGAACGCCTTCCGCAAACCGGGCGTGTATACGACACGAGAGGAGGCGCTCTCCCATTTTGCGCTCGTCCCTCGCCAGCCATGCGATAACACGTACATAGTCGACTATATAGCTGGCAAGTCCATCCATGAAACAACCGGCGGCTGGACATGGAAATTCGACCCCATGCTGTTCTTGGGAACGTTCGCCGCGCTGCATGAACAACTCGCATCCGTGCAGTGCCGAGTCGCGATGTTCACCGGAGAAAAGTCTGTGGTTGTGATGCCTGACACAGCTGCGTACATGTATGACCTCATGGGAAGGGTTTCACCCGTTATAGCGATACCGGAGGCACATCACCACGTCATGCTCGACCAACCGCTTGCATTCGTGGCGGCACTCAGAACGTTGCTTGCGGACTGGGAACATTCAACAGGGTTTAGGCGTGACTGACCCAAAGGGGTAAGCTGCATGCCTATGGGGAAATCTCCGGCAAAACAGCTCACGCTCGACGAAGCGTATCAGGCCACATTCTTGTGGCTTGATCACGCCGGAGATCCACCTGTGGACATCTCAGAAGCTGCACACGGCTCCGTCGAGCTGCGCACTGAAAAGGCGTTCGTTCGAGTGCGGTTCAGTGATGGTCCCGTTGAGCAGTCGTCCGTACTCGCGTTGCTGCGTGCCGCAGAGACCGGCAAGAAGCTGCTCCTCTTCTCGCCGTCAGGCTTCTCCCCCGGCGCGCTATCGATTGCGGAGACTCAAGGTATTGCACTGTTCACACTCGATTCGCATGGTCGAGCCATCGCCGAAACCACCCATGCGCGATCCGTTTCTCCCGACACCGAGCCGGACCCGCCCTTCGCGCCCCGAACCGTCGAGGAGAAGGACGGCGGACTCATGTCGTATGGTCCACCAACCGGTACTGATGCCAGCACCGGAGATGAGATTGAGGACTCAGACTCAGAAGGCATTGATGCCGCTGCAGCAGACTGGTCCGACTGCCCATCGTGCGGCACAACCCACTACCGCGCCGCCAACTTCTGCAAATCATGTGGAACAAGCCTCCAGTCAGAAGTGACCCACACCGATTCCTCGGCCCGCTGCAGAGACTGCGGCAGCCACAATATTGAGCATGTCTGAGGACATGCGGTAGTACATGGAGCGAGCGGAGAATCGGGTATCGCCAGAAGCCGTAGGAATCTTGGGGTGTTGGGACGTTTAGGTGGGGGGTTTTGGGTGGAGTTTGCGGGGGTCGGCAAGGTCCGCGCCCGTGATGGAGAGGGGCACGCCTGCGAGCTCGGTTCGGCGCTTGAGGGCCATCCGGAAGCGCTTGGGGAACGCACCAAACCCAGCGAGCGGTACATGCTCGCCTCGAGCGAAACGAGCACGTTCAGAACCGTCCAGATCAACCGGTGGCAGCACTCCCAGCGGTTGGCCCGGAATGGCGCCAGGCTTGAGTCGCGTAATGACACCCTTGCCGGCTGGTGAGATGGACATCCGTAGGTACCAGGGAAGGAACTCCGCGTTTTCGTCGTAGTCAAGACTGATATCGGTGAACGCCTCGTACGGAATCCTGTAGGTATGATCATCAGGATCGTTGCCAACAACGTAAAATAGGGCCCTATCGGACAATAGCCAGAACAAGACCGCCCTCTCCGAGTCGCGGCGGTCCAGGCCTGCAGCCGACCGATCCAGCGCCTCGTCCGCAATCGTGAGTGGACGCGCCTTGGATTTCGCTTCACCTCTTCCAAGGTCAAGCACAGTCTGTTTGAAGGAATGCAGGAGTGGCATCCTCCAAGACTACCTCCACCGAACACGGGATGAGACCGTGCGCACTTCGAACGGGTATCGTCGGTCCATGAGCAAAGACCTCCGCGGAATCGGCCACGACCATGCGTGGTCCTGGCCTCTGGCCGACTGGGACGCCATGTGGAGACCAAGCAACTGGCTCAAGCATCCATCGCGACCTGCCAAGACACACATTTTCCATCTCGCTGCGATTCTTGCTCTCGCTGGCTACGCAAACATCATCGCGAACCGAGTTTTGGACGATGTGTGGCACATACCGTTCAACCTCGGCATCCTGGGTGTTGCGCTGCTCATTGCCCGACGAGCAGGAACGACATGGACATCCATGGG
>SMXV01000053.1 GCA_004356175.1 Acidobacteriota bacterium | reverse complement strand
TTGAGCTGCGCCGCGGCGACCATTTTGTGCACAATGTTTGGGTCTGCAAGAAAATTCTGACCGAGCGCGTGCACCGGCACATGCCCGTGTGAAGCGAGGAGTCTGCGTATCTCGCTTCTGGTCTGAGTACCGCGGTGTTGCGCTTCATATCCCATGTGGACGACCGAACACTCTCGCAGCTGTCGCCGACGTGAGCGTCGCGACCTCCGCAACCGGGATACCCCAGACGTCGGCCAGGGTTGTGCCGGTGTGCACGACGAATGCCGGTTCGTTTGTGCTGCCCCTCAGAGGTTCGGGTGTGAGGTACGGACTATCTGTCTCGACTACGGTGGCATCATGCGGCACGTATTGGGCTGCGATGCGAAGTGTCTCGGCCGTGCGATACGTGAGCGGTCCCGCAAACGAGAATGTGGCACCGAGGTCGTTGAATCGCTTTGTCCAGCGGCTTCCTCCGGTCCAACAGTGCAGAACCGCCGCCGACCCAAGGTCGGCCTCCTCCAACATTCGATGCACGTCTCTGAACGCATCCCTGCAATGCACAATAATTGGTTTCTCAAGGTCGCTCGCAAGCTGAAGCTGCGCCTTGAAGGCGGTGATCTGAGCGTCCCGCGGTGCAAGATTTCGATACCAGTCGAGTCCGCATTCACCAATCGCTGCCGCATCGTTGGCGAGTGCTTCGATGCGGTCCGCAACGTCGGGCCAGCGCTCAGCTTCGTGTGGGTGCAGACCTGCTGACCACAGCACACGGTCAGGGAACTCTTCTGAGAGACGTCTGCTGCGTTCGGATGTCTCAAGGTCAACACCGGGGCAGAGCAGCCACTCAACACCAGCGGCTGCTGCTCTGTCAAGAACGTCGCCTGGGTTGTCGTCCATGAGAAAGAGGTGGCCATGTGTATCGACCCACGTGGCAGATGCCTGGATCACGTGAGGGTGTCGAGGTCGACCTTGGCGAACAGTGGGCCGAGGTCAGCGAGTTTCGTTCCTGAAATCACGTCGGGCGACTCCCATTCGGGAGCCCGGTCGAATTCCGGTGCGCCAAGGGCAGAGAGAACTCTGCTAGACGTATCAGGCAGGTAGGGCCAGAGTGCAATAGCATTTGAGGCAATGAGTTGGAGCGCCACCCACAGCGTGGTCCCTGTGCGTTCCATGTCGGTCTTCGCGGTGGACCACGGCACCATGTCCGAGAGGTATGCGTTGGCTTCTGACGCACCCTCCATTGCTCTGGCGATTCCAGAACGCAATTTCACCGAGTAGATCAGATCGGACACGTCGTTCAGTGTCTCCCCTCGGCCTGCGAGTATTACCTGATCCGCATCGGTGAGCGGCCCGGGTTCAGGCACCACTCCGTCGAAGTAGCGGTTGGTCATCGAAACCACTCTGTTGACAAGGTTGCCCCATGTAGCTACGAGCTCTTCGTTGATCCTTCTGGCAATCTCAACGTCGGTGAGGTCAGTGTCGTTTGATTCAGGGAACGACCTGGCAAGGGCATATCGAAGGGCGTCAGATTCGAACCGATCGAGATACCAGCCAAGAGGCCTACCAACACCGCGCGACTTGGAAGCTTTCTGCCCACCGAATGTCACATACTGGTTTGCAGGAACGTCGGTCGGGAGGTTGAGGCCTCCATGGCCCATGATGAGGGCTGGCCAATACACCGCATGAAACGGGATGTTGTCTTTCCCTATGAAGTAGTACGTCTCGGCGTCGGGATCATGCCACCACTGCTTCCACGCATCAGGTCGGCCCTGAATCTGGGACCACTCCTGAGCAGCGGACACGTATCCCATCAGCGCCTCCCACCACACGTAAATCGACTTCCCGTCACCGAGATCGTCAACGGGTAACGGCACGCCCCATGTGAGGTCGCGTGTGAATGCCCGGTCGTGGAGTCCGTCGTCGACCATGCCAACAGCGAAGTTCACGACGTGGCGCCTCCATCCTTTAAGAGAGGAGAGCCACTCAGCCATCGGCTCGTTGAACGCGCTCAGTTTCCAGTAGAAGTGCTCAGTCTCTCGCATCACGGGCGTTGCTCCTGAGAGCTTCGAACGGGGGTTGATGAGATCGACGGGATCGAGAGTGCGACCGCAGTTGTCGCATTGGTCGCCACGGGCGTCCACGTAACCGCAGTGCGGGCACGTTCCCTCCACATAGCGGTCTGGCAGAAATCGCTCTGCGGTTTCGTCGAAGTACTGCTCTGACGTGTCGCGATACAGGTGACCGTTTTCGAGCAACGTGAGGAAGAAGTCCTGGACGACAGCCTTGTGGGTGTCCGTTCCTGTGGACGTGAACAGATCCCAATCGATGTCAAGATCCTTCCAGTATGTCAGGAACTCCGGGTGATACTTGTCGACAAGTTCCTGAGGAGTCCAGCCAAGGTCGTCGGCCTTGACAGTGATTGGCGTTCCGTGAATATCGGAGCCTGACACCATCAAAACATCGTCGCCAACAGAACGGCGAAAGCGGGCAAAAATGTCAGATGGGAGATATGCGCCTGCCATGTGTCCAAGGTGCAGCGAACCCTGAGCGTACGGCCAGGCAACTGCAACGAGGACCTTCTTGGGTTGGGCATGGTTCATGATTCGGATGCTACCTGCGTGTGCAATAGAGGACCAAAGTAGGTCAGATTTTGGCGGTTTCGGGTATCATATATGTGTCGGCGCCACGCCGACGTTTTACTACGAAGGTTCTGCCTTCGACACACTCATGGTTAGAAAGATCGACGACCTTGGAAGGATCGTCGTTCCGGCGGAGACCCGCAGACTATTCAACATCCATGAGGGTGACGAACTAGCAATCAGTGTGGAGAACGGCGGAATCGTTCTTCGCAAACTGGAAGCCGTTTGCGTTTTCTGTGGAGAGGATGCGGGCGTTGCTGACTTTGAGGGCAGAGGTGTCTGCACCGAATGCCGCGGCAGGATCTGCGAGATCTAACCATCACAGTCATTCGTGGGGACGGATCACAAGATCGTACAGCTGACGCCTGCTCACGCCGGTTGCAGATGCGACGACACGAACTGCGTCTGACGCGGTTGACCCCTGTGAAATAAGGTCCTCGGCGGCGTCCTTTGCGCGTTCCATGTCTGGAACTGCCTCGGCCGCCCCATCAAGAACGACCGTGAACTCTCCCCGAATGTTCTCTTGTTGGCCCCAGTGCTCAATAGCGTCGGCGAGCGTGCCGCGCCATATCTCCTCATGAAGCTTTGTCAGCTCCCTCGCAAGGACGACACGTCTCGTCCCATTGCAGTGGCCTGAGATGTGCGTAAGATCCTTGACAACTCTCTTTGGGGACGCGAAGAAGACCACCGTCGTCCGGGCTGAGCCGATGGATTGAAGAACCTCAGTTCGTCCTCTTCCCTTGCGCGGGAGAAACCCTTCGAATACGAACCTGTCGCCATCGAAGCCGGACACGGCAAGTGCGCTGGTGACGGCCGACGGACCTGGAACGACGGTGACCGTTGCTCCCACATCGGCGGCTGCTTCGACAGCGGCCATTCCGGGGTCAGACAGCGTAGGCATTCCCGCGTCCGATACGAGTACAACAGTGTTCCCAGCCTCAAGATGCGCCACCAGCCCGGCGAGCCTCGATTGCTCATTGTGTGCATGGAAACTCTTCATCGGCACTGAAGCTCCGATGTGTTTCAGAAGTAGCCCCGTGCGCCGTGTGTCCTCGGCGAAAATAACGTCAGCGTTGCGAAGCGTGTACGTTGCGCGCTCAGACAGGTCCTCGAGGTTTCCGATGGGAGTCGCACAGAGAATCAATGTTCCGGTCATTGCCTTGGATGCTACTCCGAGGCATTGAACGCTCTGACCCTCGTGCCAGGCAGTGGCATGTCATCTGTGACATGCGTCTCGACAACCCACATTGTCGCGGTAAATGTTGTGAGCCGTCTCGGATCGATGACTCTGGCCTGAACCACTGTGCCAGCACGGTTAAGTACAACGATGCTCAACGGATGGCGCATAGTGAACGTATGGATCGATCGCGTGAACAACATGACCGGCGACCCGACGAATCCGCGAAGTCGCTCGGCGGGAGTCCGAAGAACCTGCACCTCATCAAGTTTCCACGAGTTATCGCTCGGCGCGGTCCACAAACGGATTCTGCGATACATCGATCTCGCTGGTACCCTTTGCGTACTATGGCAAAGGCAAAAAGACGCAAACTCCGCGCTCGCCGCTCCAAGGCGAATCACGGTCGTAAACCCAACGCCGGGCGCGGATAGAACAACCTCTCGTCCCAGCCTGTCACACTGTTTGGTTCCACCCCTCTGTTATATCGCGCCCGCATGGCCCGGTCTAGGACCATGCTCCTATAGGTTGAGTTGGGTGCGCAGGTCAGCACCTGCCGACTGGCTCGTCGACGCCACAAAGAATATCTGGGAATCGACCCGGTCGATGAATACGTACGTCGAACCAGTATCGAACAGCAGGCCTCCGCCGGACTCAAGCGAGCTGCCAGCGTCCATCGCAGACCGGATATGGGCAATGAGCCCATCGGCGAGATCCTCCGCATCACTAACAGTCTCACCGGAGTACACCCATGCGATTGCCGTGTCTTCACCTTTGATGAACACTCGGTACGTGTCATTCCCCCATCCGGCAGCAGCTTGCGTCACCTGCCCCGGTGGCAGCGAGTCGAGGAGGAGGAGTCGGATCCCCCACTCACCGAACGTGGCCTCGTCGAACAGAGTCCAGCCATTTAGTTCGACGGTAAGCGGATCGATTGGTGATGGCTGCTCTGATCGTGTGAACTTCTCCGGATGCAGGATCTGCTCTGAGCTGATGGGAAGATCAAGATACGCCTCGTCGATGCCTTTGAGTCCCCCACTTTTCACAAGCGCAGTGGTGAAAAGAAACCCATGTTCGTAGGGGAACGCGAGGTCTTTCTGCAACCACGTCGGTGCGTTGTCAAGAATCGTGGTATCGAAACCAAGCGACTCAATGACCGCACTCAATGCGTCGGCGGGATCCATCGACTCAAGAAACAGAAATTGCTGGTACGTTGCGTCGCCTTCGACGAGACCGAGAACCCCATATGTGTCGTCACCGTTTCCTGTGTCGATCCGCTGCTCGTAGACGTCGTTGAAGTCAAAGTGTTGGTCTGTGAGCGCATGGGTGAGTTCGTGAGTAATCGTGATTTCCTGAAACGGAGTGATTCCGTCAACCGAAACAGGGACGACAAGTTCGTCGCTATCAGGGTCGTAGAACCCTGCGACCTGTTCGGTGTACAGGTCAACGAAGAGCTCGTAAAGATCAATCGTACCGTCAAGCATGCCAAGCAACTCGTACAACGCCTGATATCCGTCGATCTCCTCCTGGTCGAGGTCGTCCTCAAGAACCGATCTCACGCGGGCCGTGAAATCCGTGGAGTCGAGGATGGTTACCGCAGGAATCGTCAGGAACGGCAAGCCCCTGCTCTCCTCGACGTTGAGCAGCAGAACACCGATGTCGGCGCGAATTGCCGCTGCAGTTTCCGGAGAGATCGAGTCCGATGTGTCGCCAGGAATCAAGTTCGGCGGAATCGATGTCAGCGGCGCCTCTGTGGTGGTTGTCGACGCATCAGGTACGGTTGGAGTGATCTCGGTTGCGGTCGTCGTTGAGGTGTCCGAGCCGGAGTTCGTGCAGGCAGACGCAACGAGCGCAACGGAGAACATCAACGCGAGCAAGAGCCTGTGTTTGGAGGGAGATTTTGGCACGCCGGGAGGGTACATGGCCATTCAGGCAAGTGGCGAAAGGCACCGTCACGCGCCGTCACGGACGGACC
>SMXV01000052.1 GCA_004356175.1 Acidobacteriota bacterium | reverse complement strand
TGGGTCCGCCTAGCCAGGATTTCTGTTCATCTTGGCAGTCCCCTTGAAGTTGGACTCCCGCGCCCGCCCTGCTCTGTTCTGCTACCCAGGGTACTCGGACCAATATACCGGCTCCACAGCCCACGGAAGCGTTCAGAGACATGCGCGGTACGCTTGAAGCACGATTTCGAAATGAGGAGAACACGTGCGGGTTGAGAGCGACTCGATGGGTGAGGTGCAGGTTCCGGATGACGCCTACTACGGCGCATCGACACAGAGGGCGGTTGAGAACTTTCCAATCTCGGATCTTCGGTTCTCGCGCCGGTTCATATGGGCACTTGGCCTTATCAAGGGTTCCGCGGCCGAAATGAACAAGTCTCTCGGCCTGGTCGACAATGACAAAGCGGACGCCATCATCGAGGCGGCGCGTGAAGTGATCTCGGGGGAGCATGACGCACAGTTCGTCGTCGACATATTCCAATCCGGATCAGGAACCTCAACGAATATGAACGTCAACGAAGTTCTCGCGAACAGAGCGACAGAGATTCTTGGTGGCGAGCGTGGTTCGAAGCTTGTGCACCCGAACGACCACGTCAACGCTGGCCAGTCGTCGAACGATGTCATTCCGACTGCCATGCACGTCGCGGCCGTTGCAGCGATCGTGGAGGATCTTGTACCAGCCCTGACGAAATTGCAGGCCAGTCTTGAGAGCAAGGCAGTCGAATTCGACGATGTGATGAAGTCGGGGAGGACACACCTTCAGGACGCAACACCCATCAGGCTCGGCCAGGAGTTCTCCGGATACGCCGCCCAGATCGGCAAGGGTATCGACCGTCTCAACAACATACTTCCTGAGCTGAGCGAGTTGGCGCTCGGCGGTACAGCCGTCGGTACCGGAATCAACGCGCCAGCGGGTTTCGCCGAAGGCACGATTGCGATATTGAGTCGCATCAGCGGTTTCGCCTTCCGCGAGGCCCAGAACCACTTTGAGGCACAAGCAGGCAAGGATGCATACGTCAACGCATCTGGGGTACTCAAAACGGTTGCGACGTCGATGTTCAAGATCGTGAACGATCTCAGGTGGTTGTCGTCTGGCCCGCGCAACGGCATCGGCGAAATCAGCCTTCCGTCTCTCCAGCCCGGCTCGTCGATCATGCCTGGCAAGGTCAACCCTGTCATCCCCGAAGCGGTCATGATGATCTGCGCACGGGTGTACGGGAACGACACAACCGTCACATGGGGTGGGGCAAACGGCAACTTCGAACTCAATGTGATGATGCCGATTATGGCTCATGCACTGCTTGAGTCGATTGAGCTACTCGCCTCAGGGGCCACCGTGCTCAAGGAACTGACGGTCGACGGCATAACCGCCAATGAGGAGCGTGCAGCCTGGCTGCTCGACCAGAACGCCATCATTGCAACCTCCCTTGTTCCTCACATCGGCTACGACAAGGTCTCTGAACTCATCAAGAAGGCGTTCAGCGAACAGCGAGGCGTCAGAGAGGTTGCGCTTGAAATGAACCTGATGCCCGAGGACGAACTCGACGCCGTGCTCGACGTTCGTCCGATGACCGAACCTGGCTGACGAGAACGGTCAGCCAGAAACCCTTAGCCCGAAACCTGGTCAAGAGCGTCGGTGAGCGTTGCCCACGGCAGGTCGGCGCACTTGATGCGAACAGGAAATTTGCGCACACCCTGGAGCGCTTCGAGGTCCCCGAGAACAGACCCTGGCCGGTCCTCGTCGACGGGACTGTCCCCCTCCTCGATGCTCATCATGAGTTTGAAATTGTGAATCAGTTCGCGTAGATCTGACATCGGCATGCCGACGATCTTGTCCATCATCATTGAGCCGGACGCCTGACTGATGGAGCACCCGTAACCCTGCATGGCAGCGTCAGTAATGGTGTCGCCTGAGACCTCGATGTCGAGAAAGAACTCGTCTCCACACGAAGGGTTGTTGCCCTCGGCGTGGATGTAGTCGCCGGACAGTGTTCCTCGACGTCGCGGGTTGCGGTAGTGGTCGAGGATCACCTCGCGGTACAGCTCGTCCAGTCCGCTCATGATGTGACCCTCATGTCAGACCGAACAGTTCGCGTGCTTTGTGGAGCGAGACAACAAGGGCGTCGACATCTTCGAACACGTTGTAGAGATAGAACGATGCCCTTGCCGTTGCAGGGATCTCAAGGTACTGCATAAGAGGTTTCGCACAGTGATGGCCTGCTCGAACCGCAATGCCGTCCTGGTCGAGAATTGTCGCGATGTCGTGTGGGTGGATGTCACCGAGTTCGAAGCTGATTGCGCCGCCCCTCAGGGTCACGTCCTTCGGGCCATAGATGGTGAGATCGGGCACCTCGGACAGACGTTCGAGTGCGTAGGCGGTCAGTTCTCGCTCGTGTGCCTCGATCACATCCATTCCCACCGCCTCGAGATACTCGATCGCTGCGCCGAACCCGATCGCTTCAGCTATCGGCGGGGTTCCGGCCTCGAACTTGTGCGGAACCGGTGCCCATGTGGATTCGTGACGGTCGACGGTGTTGATCATCTCGCCACCGCCCTCCGTGGGTTCCATCTCCTCAAGGCGTTCAGTCTTCCCCCACAATGCGCCGATGCCAGTCGGTCCAAGCATCTTGTGTGCGGAGAACGCAAGAAAGTCGATGTCGATGTCCGTGACGTCAACGGCGGTGTGTGGCACAAGCTGGGCCGCGTCCACGACCGATATCGCGCCAACGGAACGCGCCGCGTCTGAGAGGACCTTGATCGGTCCGAGCGCCCCGGTGACGTTCGACATCCCGGAGAACGAGATGATCTTGACTTTGTCGTCGAGAATGCCCTCAAGAGAACTCGTATCAACGGTGTAGTCCTCGTTGAGTTCCAAGTACACAAGCTCGGCTCCCGTGATGCGAGAAACGAGCTGCCATGGCACGATGTTGGCGTGGTGCTCCATGATGGTGACGATGATCTTGTCGCCAGCCTTGAGATGGTTCAATCCCCAGCCATACGCAATGAAGTTGATGCCTGTCGTTGCGCCGCGGACGAAGACAAGGTCGTTCGGCTGCGCTCCGATGAACCCAGCGACCCTCCCTCGCGCCGCCTCATACATTTCGGTTGCCTCGGCTGCAAGCGTGTGCGCCCCGCGGTGAACGTTCGAGTTGTGGAGCCGGTAGTAGTCGTCCATGGCATCGAGAACAGACTGAGGTTTCTGTGTTGTTGCTGCCGAATCAAGATAGACGAGCCTGGTGCCGTTCACCTCGCGGTCAAGAATCGGGAAATCGGACCGTAACGAGCGGAGGTCAATCACCCAGCAACCGTTTCTACACGGTAGGAGTCGTATCCCTCTGTCTCGATCCGATCGGCAAGGGCAGCCTTGCCCGACTCGACGATGGTCCCGTCGATGAAGACATGGACGAAGTCTGGCTTGATGTAGTCGAGCATCCGTTGATAGTGCGTGATAATGAGAAAGCCACGTTCGTCGGTACGCATCCGTTCGACTCCCTCAGCAACGATCTTCAGTGCATCGATGTCGAGCCCAGAGTCTGTCTCATCGAGAACTGCGAAGTCAGGCTCCAACACGGTCATCTGGAGAATTTCATTGCGTTTCCGCTCGCCTCCAGAGAATCCCTCGTTGAGATAGCGGTCTGCAAACGACTCCTCCATGCCAAGTTCGCGCATCGCTTCCATGACCTTGAGGCGGAGCTCGAGCACGGTGTAGTCTGTACCTGTCCGGTTCGATAACGCCGCACGCAGAAAGTTGACAACGGAGACGCCGGGAATTTCTTGGGGATACTGGAATCCAAGGAACATGCCTGCCTGTCCGCGTACCGCAGGCTTCGCTGTTGTGATGTCTTCACCTTTGAACGTGATGGTTCCCTGCGTCACAAGGTACGACGGGTGACCAAGCAGCACGTTCGCAAGTGTCGATTTACCGGATCCGTTTGGGCCCATGATGGCGTGCGTCTCGCCAGCGTTGATTGTGAGCGTGACACCTTTGAGGATCTCGGTACCTTCGACTGAGGCGTGCAGATCGTCAATAACGAGCAGTGCTGGTCTATCGGGGGGAGTTTCAACCATGGCCATGATGGTAATGCCTCGAAAGCAGGTATTCGGCGGGTTGATGCCGCGGGTTACTCGCCTATGAGCGCGCTGAATACGAGGTCGAGGCGGTCGCGATCGATGTCCTCCAGCGCCGCGAATTCTTGGACGTAATACCGCCCAACACCGAGAGTTGCCAACGTCACGATCGCCTTGTGAGCGTCCTGCGGTGTGCCATGGGGTATGTTCCTCTCGTCGAGGAATCTCGCATACCGCTCGGCAGTCTGTTCCTTCTTGGCGCCGCGTTCAGTGAGGGCTTCCTGGTGTGCTTTTTCGTCGTGGTAGACGAAACCTGGCCCAGCAACCGACACGAGGATGTCGTCGGGGTTGCGACCCACCGCCGAGGCTGCCTCGCGCATGACGGCGACTCTTCGTTCAATCGACTCTGAGTCGGTTACGAACATGTTGTATTCATCGGCGAACTGGCCCGCAAGGGTCGGTGTCTTCTTCTCTCCCGAACCACCAACTACGATCCCCAAGCCGGCTGAGCCCGATGGAAGAACGGTCGGTGCGTTGAGGCTGTAGTACTCGCCCTTCGTCTCCCCTCCGCCATCGAAAACGGCGCGTATGTACTCGAGCGCCTCGGCGAATCGATCGAAGCGCTCACCAAGCGGTGGTAGGTCAAGCCCAAACGCTTCGTGCTCAGACTCCATCCATCCTGTGCCGACTCCGAGCGTGAACCGTCCGCCAGATATCTCGTCGAGTGTGGTTGCGGACTTCGCCATGACCGCTGGGTGTCTGAACGTGATCGGTGACACAAGTGTCATGAGGCGTATCGAGTCAGTCTCAACCGCAACACCAGCGAGCGACGTGAGCGCGTCCGTTGCATGAGCTGTGATGTCGCCATGCATGTAGTGATCGGACCGTGCGAACACGTCGATTCCCTTGGCTTCAGCCCACTGCGCCAGTTCGACAAGGCTCCGATAGCTGCCGCCGAGCTGTGGTTCAACAAAGAGTCCAAGTTCCATGGTGTTCCTGTCCTGGAAGGGGTCCGATGCGTGCGGTAACCCTATACGCTCTACACTATGAATGGACCGCTGTTCTTCGCCGTGCTTATGGTGCTTTTGTTTGCGTTCGGAATTGCAATGTTCTGGCAGGAGTCACGCCGGATGCAGCAGAGTGAAGTGATTTACGGCATAGAGGATTCGATCGAGTTCATATGGGACGCGTTGGCACAGGACCAACATGGACTCAAGAAGTCCGACGTCAGGCGGATTCTTGAATGGGAGATGCACTATCTCCAGCAGCCGAGCCTGTGGCAGGAGGACGGCCACTCGGTTGTGGGTGGCGAAGCGGCCGCGATATATACCCAGGATCAGGCGCTTGCGGCGGGATTCTCATACGAACCTGACCAGATCTTTGTCGTCATGGATTTTCAGGCCGAATACCTTGCCGCCATCGGTGCAGTTGGTGATCCGGTCGAACCAGGGGACTGACGATTTCCGCTGGCATCTCGGCCAATATCGAGATGCTGTCCGTACAATCTTGTGGTCAGACAACACCGAAGAAGGCAGTCCTGATGTCCATCTCCAAGTTCCTCATTACGCTGCTCGTGACGTTCGCGTTGGTTGGTGCTGCGTGCACCGGCACGCCGGACGCAGCGTCCGCTACGACCACATCCACGTCGACCACGGTGGCGCGCGCTATTCCCGACCTTGAGTTTGGCAGGGGCGAGGTGCCTTTCACGGTGCCGGAACTCTTCCCCATTCCCGATACCGCCGTGATCGGCTCAACGATGATTGACGGGGTCAACGGCCGAACAGAGATGATCGTCACGTTCCCGGCAAAAGTCGGCGACATCGTCGACTACTACGAAACGAACCTTCCGGTCCTCGGTTTTGACGTGACGAGTTCGCGCGGCACAGAGTTCGAGTGGGACATCGTGCTTGAAATCGATGGAACGACCGGAACGATTCACATCGTCCTTGCGGGTGAGAGCCTCTCAACCGGAACCCTGCTCTTCGTTTCGTCCTGATGGATGCTTGTGCGATGAATCCTCGCCAAGCATGCGCAGCAGCGGGAAGGGAAATATGCCCGTTGCGTGACCGTCGGGTGAGAACACAAGGTTGATTGCATACGCCCCGACCATCGACATGTCGTTGATTGTGGAGTCTGGCACGATTGAGAGCGCCGTTGGTGGAGCAGCATTTCGACATGTTGCACACGGACATGCTGAGCGTAACGATGCGGATGACAATCGATCTACCCGACCGTCGTCCCACGTTATGACGAGGGTTGTACCACCCTCGAGTTCGATTCTGTGAGGTTCGTGCATACCGAAATTGTATGGCACGCGACTGTCACTCTTGACGGCTGGTGGTTGTTACGCTTTGCATCTATTCCACACAGAAGGCCTCCACATGGCTGACAGGCCAATCTACCTCGACGGCTTCGCTCACCAACTCGTCGACATAGACCCCGCTGAGACATCTGAGTGGCTCGATTCCCTTGAGTCAGTCATTGATACTGACGGTGCAAACCGAGCGACCTACCTCATGTCACGACTTCTTGAACGGGCACGCCACAGGTCTGTTGGAGTGCCGGGCTCGATGTCAACGCCATATATCAATACCATTCCACCAGAACACGATTCTGAGTTCCCCGGAGATGAGTACCTCGAGAAGAGAATTCGTCGTTACATTCGATGGAACGCCGCAGCAATGGTCATACGCGCGAACCAGGCTTCCGACGGCATCGGTGGGCATCTCTCGACCTATGCGTCGTCCGCAACACTCTACGAGGTCGGTTTCAACCACTTCTTCAGAGGAGCAGCAGACGGAACTCCTGGCGACCATGTGTATTTCCAGGGTCATGCAACTCCGGGCGTGTATGCAAGGGCATTTCTCGAAGGCCGTCTCGACGAGCACATGCTCGATCGGTTTCGGCGCGAAATCGGCGAACCGGGGCTGTCGAGCTACCCGCACCCGAGGCTCATGCCCGATTTCTGGGAGTTCCCGACCGTTTCGATGGGTCTCGGTCCGATCAACTCGATCTATCACGCACAGTTCCTGAAGTATCTTGACAATCGTGGAATTGACGATACGAGTGCCACAAGAATCTGGTCGTTTCTTGGTGATGGTGAGACAGACGAACCAGAGACACTGGGATCGATCTCGCTTGCGGGACGAGAGAAACTTGACAACTTGACGTGGGTTGTCAACTGCAATCTTCAGCGGCTTGACGGTCCGGTTCGGGGGAACGGCAAGATTATCCAGGAGTTGGAGGCGATGTTCCACGGTGCTGGGTGGAATGTTATCAAAGTGATCTGGGGCTCAGATTGGGACGATCTCATTGCGCGCGACACGTCGGGCGCGCTTGTCACGAAGATGAACGACACAGTCGATGGTGAGTATCAACGGTTCAAGGCAGAGTCAGGTGCATACGTCCGAGAGAACTTCTTTGGCCCTGAACCTGAGCTGCAAGCGCTTGTGGCAGACATGAGCGATGACGAAATATGGGATCTCAGACGCGGTGGGCTTGATCACCGCAAGATCTACACGGCGTACCTCTCCGCGACAGAGCTCAAAGGCGCGCCGACCGTGGTTCTTGCAAAGACGATCAAGGGCTGGACTCTTGGTCCTGATGTTTCTGGAAAGAACGCTACGCACTCGATCAAGAAATTGACCGGAGCGCAGCTCGCGGTGCTGCGGGACAACCTTGAGCTCAACGACGAGATAAGCGATGAGGCCATTGCCGACGGAACACCTCCGTATCTCAAGTTTGCGGAGGACTCGCCAGAATACGAGTACCTCATGGCGCGTCGCGCGTCCCTCAACGGGCCTCTGCCTAACCGCGGCCTTGCAAATCGTCTCGCGCTCGGCGCTCCCGACCCTGAGTCGTTCAGACAGTTCGATGAAGGCTCAGGCACGATTGAGGTCTCCACAACGGGGGCATTTACTCGCCTTCTTCGTTCCCTCACACGAGACAAGAACGTGGGCGAGAGGGTCGTACCAATTATCCCAGACGAGGGCCGAACGTTCGGTATGGACGCGCTCTTCAAAGAGATCAAGATCTACGCCTCGCAAGGTCAGCTGTATGAACCCGTCGATCACAACCTCATCCTGTCCTACAAAGAAGCCACGGATGGACAGATTCTTGAACAGGGCATAACCGAAGCTGGGTCAACTGCCTCGTGGATTGCGGCCGCGACTTCCTATGTGACACGCGGTGTGCCAATGATTCCGTTCTACATCTACTACTCGATGTTCGGATTTCAACGTGTCGGAGACGCGCTCTGGGGCGCATCTGACGCTGGCGCGAGAGGGTTCCTGCTCGGCGCGACGGCTGGGCGCACAACTCTGCCTGGCGAGGGTTTGCAGCATCAGGACGGGCACTCCCACGTGCTTGCATCGGTCATTCCCGGATGCAGGGCGTACGACCCCGCGTTCGCGTACGAGATGGCAACCATCGTTGAGGATGGAATCGAGGCGATGTACATGCGCGACGAGGACGTCTTCTACTACCTGACGCTTTACAATGAGAACTCGGTGCAACCGCCCAAGCCAGAAGGTGTGACCGCCGGAATCCTCGAAGGCATGTACCGGTTCGCAGAAGCGCCCGAACGCGCGGACCTCAGCGCGACGATTCTCTTCTCTGGTCCTTCCCATCTGGCTGCACGACAGGCACAGTCTGACCTCGCGGAGCGGTGCGGCGTTGCTGCCGACCTCTGGAGCGTGACGTCATACAAGAACTTGCGAGAGCAGGCGCTTGAGGTCGACCGATGGAGCAGGTTGCATCCAGGCTCCGAACCACGGGTTCCCCTTGTCTCGTCCCGGCTAGCCGAATCCTCTGGACCCATTGTTGCAGTCACCGACTACATGCGGATCGTGCCGGACCAGATTGCGCCATACGCCCCGCGGCCCTTCACGTCACTCGGCACAGACGGATATGGCCGGAGCGACACCCGCGAGGCGCTTCGTTCGTTCTTCGAGGTCACCGCGGGTGACATTGTCGTTGCGGTCCTCTCGCTGCTGGCAAAGGACGGCGCTATTGAGGCGTCAGTCGTGGAGGACGCGATTACTGAGTATGGGATCGACCCGGACATTGCAGCCCCCTGGAAGCGATAGGTCGCTCAGCTACGAAGCCAACAGCCGAAGGACATCGGTTGCGAGCTTGTCGTGGCGCAACACGAAGAAGTGGTCACTTCCTCGGTAGGTGACGATCCTGGCCGAGATCGCCTTGGCGTACTCTGCCAACGCCTCCGGATCGATGATCTGGTCGCGCTCACCAACTACGAAAGCTCTTTGTGCCGTTGGTAGGTCTTCGGGGTCGGGCAAGGTCGGACTGAGGTCGCTCCGTACAGCTGGCGCCACACCGACGTAGGGAACCGAAGACTGTGTGTTCGCCTGCCAGTTGAGCGCAACCGCAGCCCCGAAGGACCAGCCAGCAATCCCGACAAGTCCGCCTTCAAGAAGTGAGGCGTACGTCGCCGCAGCCGTGACGTCCTTCAGTTCAGCAACGCCCTTGTCGTGTTTGCCTGTTGAGGCGCCAACACCGCGAAAATTGAATCGCACGACGTCGAGTCCGTCGGTCGCCGCATGTCGGGCAATGGCAGCGATGAGCGGCGCATTCATCGTGCCTCCCTGCAGCGGGTGTGGATGACAGACGACGATCGCGCCCCGAGTATTGGGCGCCTTGTCGTGAATCGCTTCAAGTTCTTCGCCGTCCGACGTCGTCAGGACCAGGTCGGTCACAGCGTCGAGAACCAGATCCCCGTCGCACCGAGAATGACGAGGCCCGCCGTGAGAGAAGCAAGGATGAGGTAACGAGTCTGCATGCGCCAATCGTATCGGACCGTGGATATTGCCACGTCGGTCACCACTAATCTTGACGTTACCGAACCTTGGAGTTGGCTCTTCCATGTCCGACAGCACCTACGACATCGTAATTATCGGCGGGGGACCCGGCGGGTACGCCGCAGCCCTCTATGCCCACAATTTTGGCCTGAACGTAGCGCTGATCGAGAAAGAGCGTGTCGGGGGAACATGCCTCCTCAAGGGTTGCATTCCAGCAAAGGCGTGGATCCATTCAGCAGAAGTATTCACCACCGTTGCCGGTGCCGAAGAGTTCGGTGTTATCTCATCGGCGCCCGAGTTTTCGTGGCCGCAGGCGCTCAAACGCAAGACGGAAGTTGTCGAGCGACTCGTAGGTGGTCTCAGCGGCCTTCTCAAAGCTCGCGGAGTTGATGTCATCGACGGACACGGCCGGATATTGGGGCAGGGTGAAGTCTCAGTCACGTCGTCTGACGACTCAGAGTCGAAGATCACTACGCGCAACATCATTGTTTCAACGGGATCAGTCGCCGTCTCAATTCCCGGCTACGACATCGACGGAGAACGGATCGTCACATCCGACCACGCCCTCGACTGGACGGAACAGCCAAAGTCGGTTGCCGTTGTGGGGGCAGGTGTCATCGGATCCGAATTCGCCTCCTTCCTCGCGGCTGTCGGCACTGAAGTCCACCTCTTTGAGATGGAGGATCAGCTCGTTCCCGGACTGGAGCCAGAAGCAGCGAAGGTACTTGCACGCGAATTCAAGAAGCGCAAGATCAACATGCACCTCGGTGTCGGTGTCGGCCAGCCAACAATCACAGACTCCGGTGTGACACTTCCGTTCAAGGACGAGTCTGTTGATGTTGATGTCGTCCTCGTCGCGGTTGGACGCAAGCCGAACACCGATGACGTCGGCCTTGACTCCATTGAGCTCGTAACCGACAGAGGATTCATCGAGGTCGACAGGGCAACCATGATGACCCCAGTCGCCAACGTCTACGCTGTTGGCGACATTGTCAGCGGTACACCACAACTCGCTCACGTCGCATTCGCCGAGGCGATTGCTGCCGTCACCCACATTGCAACGGGGGAGACGGCACCTGTCGACTACAACGCCATCCCTATGGTTGTCTACACCCACCCAGAAGTTGCGTGGGTTGGTAAGTCAGAAGCCGTTGCCAACGCTGACGGGCACGACGTTGTCGTAGCGGAGCACGGCATGCGCGGCATCGGACGCGCCATCATCCAGGGAGAAGTTGTGGGGATTGTCAAGATCGTCTCACAGGTCGATGGGCCAATTCTCGGCGCAACGGTCGTCGGTCCGGGCGCGGGTGAGATGATCCACGAACTCATGTACGCCGTTGGGTGGGAGGCGCTGCCATCGGAGGCGGCCTCGTTCATCCACGCACACCCAACCGTGTCAGAGGCGATCGGCGAGACCCTCATGGCAGCAGCGGGCAGAGGCCTGCACTAAGGAGGAACTCAATGTCGGTCACAGTCGCGATGCCTCAGCTGGGTGAGACAGTTACAGAAGGAACAATTCTCACATGGATCAAACAAATTGGCGAGTATGTCGACGAGGATGACATCCTTGTCGAGATTTCGACCGACAAGGTTGATACAGAGATTCCATCGCCAGCTTCGGGGATCCTGAGCGAGATTCTCGTTGCTGCCGGAACAACGGTTGATGTGGGCACAGACATTTGTGTACTCACCCAGGACGACTCTGGTGATGCAGTCGCGGCCGACGAGTCGGAGTCTGGTCCCATAGATTCCGAAGACACCGTAGCCGCCGATGCGTCAACAACGTCAAGTTCTGAACCGACAGGTGCCGCGGACAACGTGAGGAGGGGCGTCTTGTCGCCAGTCGTCCGCAAACTTGCAGGGGAGCACGGCATCGATCTTGCAATGGTTCCTGGCACGGGTGGCGGCGGGCGCATCACACGTGCTGACGTCGAGAAATTCGTTGCCGACCGTGGATCTGTCCCTCAGGAAACCCCAGCGCAAGCTCCAGTTCCGGCCGTGTCAGCACCTGCTGCCGCCGCTGCGGCGCCAGCGCCGACCAGCTCGCCAGCCGTAGGCGCTGCTGGCGGCGATGTTCGTGAGATTCCGAGACTGCGATCTCTCATTGCAGAGAACATGTCGAACGCACGAAGGGTCGCGGCCCATGTATGGACATCGGTCGAAGTCGACTACGAACGTGTCGAATCCGTACGCACCGCGCACAAGGTTGCGTTCAAAGAATCAGAAGGTTTCTCTCTTACCTATCTGCCATTCATCGCGAGAGCAACGATTGAAGCCCTCGCCACATACCCGGTCGTGAATTCGCGGTTCGACCTTGAGGCAGGGACACACACGTTCAACAAACATGTGAATCTCGGACTCGCGATCGACCTGAATCAGGGCGGGCTTATCGTCGCAAACATTGCCGGCGCAGACTCGATGACGATGAAGGCCATTGCGCGTTCAATCAGTTCGACCGCAGCGGCGGCACGTAGCAACGAACTCGTGCCGGACGACCTCGCTGGCTACACATTCTCCATCACGAATCCGGGTCCGTTTGGTTCGTACATGTCTGCGCCGATCATCCCACCGCCAAACGCAGCCATCCTGTCCACAGACACCATCAAGAAGCGGCCGGTGGCGATCGAAATGCCAGACGGCTCTGACGGGATTGTGATTCATCACATCGGGTACCTCGGTCTCAGCTGGGATCACAGAGTGTTCGACGGATCAACGGCTGTGTTGTTCCTCAATCGCATCAGGCACAACCTCGAGACCTGGGATTGGGAACAGGAACTCAGGTGATGCCAGAGGGTCTGCTGCGAACTCGCTGGCTCGGAAGAGTGACATACGAAGAGGCGTCAGATTTGCAGCATGCCCTTTGGGAGGGCAGAACGATTGGGCGCACACAGGACGACTATCTGCTGCTCCTTGAACACCCGCACACATACACCGTTGGCCGGAACGGTGACGGTTCAAACATGATGATCAGCGCCGACCGCCTTGTGGACATCGGCGCCACGATGATTGATGTTGATCGTGGTGGAGACATCACCTACCACGGTCCTGGCCAGCTTGTGGGGTACCCAATCGTTGCGGTCCCGACCGTCGCGGACGGCTTTGACGTTGTTGGCCATGTCCGGCGAATCGAACAGGTGCTCGTCGCGACTCTCGCATCGCTCGGCGTTGACGCATGGACAGAGCGTGGACTCACCGGCGTGTGGACAGACCTCGGCAAAGTTGCTGCAATTGGTGTCCGTGTATCGCGAGGTGTCGCGACACACGGATTCGCGATCAATGTCGATCCCGAAATGGAGTACTTCTCACACATCAACCCATGCGGAATCACTGATCGACCAGTCACGTCTCTTGTGGCTTTACTGGGTCGCAACGTGTCGATTGAGGAAGTCGTCGACGCGCTGCTGCCTCACGTCATGTCTCTCACTTCAGCAACGACACAGGAGACACAACTCGGCGCCTTTGTGCGAGGAACGGGACGTCAAACGTTCGAAGTGGACGCAATGGTTTCAGCCGGTGTGTTCAGCCCGATCTCGAGGAGCGAGGTGCCGGTGATGATCCGGGGACTGTTGTCGGGGGAGCCGACAAAGCCGGAATGGATGAAGGTGCGCGTCGACATGAGCAATCCGAAATTCATGGAGCTCAAGAAACTCAACCGAAGGCTCGCCCTCAGCACAGTGTGCGAGGAAGCTGGATGTCCAAACATTTATGAATGCTGGTCGGCGGGCACATCCACGATCATGCTGCTCGGCGATACATGCACGCGGGCATGTTCGTTCTGTGACGTCAAGACGGGAAAACCGGGCGAGGTCGACGAGGACGAACCCGTTCGAGCCGCCGAAGCGATCGTGGCAATGGCTCTCAAACATGCAGTGCTTACATCGGTGAATCGCGACGACCTTCCCGACGGAGGTGCGTCGATTTTCGCCAGGACAATCAGCGAGATTCACGAACGATTGCCGGACTGCGACGTCGAAGTGTTGATCCCTGATTTCAAGGGAGACGTCGAGGCACTCGAGACCGTGCTTGGTGCAAAACCCGCCGTACTCAACCACAACACGGAGACCGTGCTGCGCCTGCAACGCGACATTCGCACCGCCGCGAACTATGCACGATCACTCACGCTGCTCGCCAGGGCTAAGTGGGCGAACCCCTCAGGGACGGTGAAGTCCGGGCTCATCGTCGGCATGGGGGAGACAGATGAGGAGATTGTTGGTGCATTGGCTGACCTCAACGCGGTCGGTGTGGATGTTGTCACAATCGGGCAGTACCTCAGACCAACGGCAACCCACCGCAAGGTCGACCGGTACGTCCATCCCGACATCTTTGACACGTACAAGGCTGCGGGAGAGACTTATGGACTCAGCCACGTTGAGTCCGGTCCGCTTGTCCGGTCCTCCTATCACGCACGAGAGGCGCTCGAGGCTGCTCAATGAGCCGGTTCGCGACGAGAATCCTCGCAGCGCAGGGCGAAATGTCCGCCGCAGGCATCGACGCACTCTGTCTGTCAGTCGGATCTGACCTTCCATACCTCACCGGCTACAGAGCAATGGAGCTTGAGCGCATGACGATGTTTGTGCTCCACGCAGAAGGAGACGGAACAATCGTCGTCCCGACACTTGAGGCTCCAAGAATCGACGCTGAAGGGATCCCGATCTCAGTGATGGCGTGGGAAGAGGACGAGGACCCCATCACGATTGTCGACCGACTGCTTGGAGACGCAACAAACGTGATGATGGGTGACGAGACATGGGCCCGTTTCCTCATCGATTTGCAGCGCGTGGGCCGTGGGCGGTTGTTCGTCAAGGCTTCCGGGCTCATGGCGAACCTACGCATGGTCAAGGCACCAGACGAGATTGCTCTGCTCCGTGACGCCGCTGCGACGGTTGATGGTGTCGTTGAGCAGATCAGCGAGCTGCGGTTCTCAGGTTTCACCGAACGCGAGCTCGCCAGAGACATCACAGAACGCACGCTCGCGGGAGGCCACGACACGATGGACTTCTGGATCGTTGCGTCCGGCCCAAACGGTGCGTCTCCCCATCACGAACCCGGTGACCGTGTCATACAACACGGCGACGCTGTCGTGGTCGACTTCGGTGGACATCAGGGTGGCTATGCGTCGGACACAACTCGCATGTTCGTCGTGGCTGAACCACCGGACGGTTTTGATGTTGCTTTCGATGTGCTGCTCGCGGCGCAGAGAGCTGCTGTCGATCATGTTCGCCCCGGTGTCACAGCCGAGTCCGTCGACGCCGTGGCTCGGTCGATCATCGCTGACGGTGGTTACGGCGACCTCTTCGTTCACCGCACCGGCCACGGAATCGGTCTCGACGGCCACGAACACCCGTATCTCATCGCCGGCAACGACATGATTCTCAGGGAAGGCATGGCCTTCTCCATCGAACCAGGCATCTACACACCCGGCCATTGGGGCATGCGTATCGAAGATATCGTCGCCGTCACCTCGGACGGCGTAGAACGCCTCAACACCGCTCCCCGCCTCTACCGCACCGTGGCCTGAAGCCGCGTCTCACCCTCCCGACGCGGTCCGATGCATTTGTCCACTGTTCGCTGCGGTCTCGGCTCCGAGTTCCGCCACCAGGAGTGGCGGAACCTCGCCCTTTGCGACTGGCGCGCCTAATCGCCAAGACATGCACACCCATACTGACCCACGCTCCTTAGGGTGGGTGTATGGAAGTCACGATTACAAAACTTGTTCAGGCGTGTCTGCTTGTAGAGACAGATGGGTCGAAGATCCTCATCGACCCCGGGATCTTTACGTTGCAGGACGAACGGTTCGATTTCTCGATGGTTGAGGGGGTCGACCGGATCCTGATAACTCACGAACATGCGGACCACGCGTCTGTCGAGATCGTGGCTGCGGCACTCGAGCGCTCGAACGATGCGCAGGTCGAAACGACGGATGCAATGAAAGACATCCTTGCCGAGAGCAACATCGACTCGGCTACGTTCGGTACGCCCCAATTTCCTGCTCCCCATGAGCGTCTCCCAACGGGTCCTGGCCCTCAGAACACCGGTTTCCACATTGCAGGCGTGCTCAGCCATCCTGGTGATAGCCACAGTTTCGTTGAGACGATGCCGATTCTCGCGATGCCGTTCGCATCCCCATGGGGATCGGTGGTTGCGGCAGTTGATCGTACGAGGCTCGTCAATCCGAGGATTGTGATTCCGATCCATGACTGGTTCTGGAGCCTCGACGGCCGCGACTTCATGTACGGTCTTGTCCAAGCTGGTCTTGATGGTTCCGACATCGAGCTTGTCGTTATTGACGACTTCGAGAGTGTGACGTTTTCGGTGTAGCGCCTCGAGTACACGAGCACCGGCGGATGTATCCTGCGCCCGGAGGTGCAACATCACAGCAACAAGGTCAGTTGAGCAGAGAGCCGCGGACACAATCAGGGT
>SMXV01000051.1 GCA_004356175.1 Acidobacteriota bacterium | reverse complement strand
CCGACAGTCCTGCTTCTCGCAATCACGGGATCGAAAGACGTGCAGGTGGACCCCAAGGATCTTGGGACAATGACCGACATCGCAGGCGATGGCATTGAGACACACCTCGTTCCCGATGTCGACCACACCTTGCGATCCGAGGAAGCCGAGACTTCAAGCCCGACGAAATACACAAAGCAGGTTCTCAAGCCGCTCGACAATCGCGTGACAACAATTCTGACCAAGTGGCTGAGCTCACTCGATAGCAGAAGCGACTCAATCCATCAAGCCAAGTAGTTTCACCTCAGCACCGGGCGGAGCGAAGCATCCGAGAGATACCGGGCACCGGTGCCGGAGGATCCTACTTTGTCGTCTGGATTGAAAAGTGCGCACGACTTTAGGGACAGACACCCGCACCCAATGCAGCTACCGAGCTGGTCGCGCAGCGCGATGAGACGATCGATTCGATCGTCAAGCATCGACTTCCAACCTTTCGCCATTGTCGCCCAGTCGGCCGCGGTTGGGGCAGCAGAACCTGGCAGGGACTCCAACGCGAGACCTATCTCGGACAGTGTCAATCCGATCTCTTGTGCAGCGCGAATCACTGACACGGTGCGAAGAGCGGATCGTTGATACCTCCGTTGGTTTCCGTCAGTCCGAGTCGAAGAGATGAGGCCTCTCTCTTCATAGAACCGAAGCGCGGAAGTTGCAATCCCGGACCGTTGCGACAGCTCGCCGATCGTCAAGTGTTCTTTCACAAAGATACTCCTTGACTTCAAGTTACCTTGAAGTTGTATGTTCGCTTCATGGTACATGCACAACACACCACTCTCACCCAGCGGACCACCACCTACAACTACGACGATCTGGCTCGCCTGATCCAGATCATGACCGGAGATGAAAGACACTCTGAAGCGGCGAACTCGACGCTCGACGTGATTTGGACACTGTACGACCGGATTCTCAACGTCAATCCCTCGACTGCTGATTCACCTCGCCGCGACTTGTTCTACCTGTCCAAGGGACACGGACCGATGTCTTTCTATGCGGTTCTCGCCGCAAAGGGCTTCCTGTCGACCGACGACCTCTCCACCTTCGGCGGTAGGGACTCGATTCTGGGACACCATCCTGACCGCATGCTCGTCCCGGGTGTGGACATCTCGTCTGGCTCGCTCGGACATGGACTTGCGCTCTCAGTTGGGGCCGCACTCGCCATGTCAATCGACGGTTACGACGGAGACATCTACTGCCTGATTGGCGACGGCGAACTTGACGAGGGTTCCAATAGTGAGGCTATAGCGCTTGCGGGCCGATTCGGGCTTTCGCGCCTCACCGTGATCGTAATCGACAACAACAGCTCCTTACACGGTTGGCCTGGCGGAATCACGAGCCGTTTCGAGGTTGAGGGCTGGAGCGCGACAGTCGTCGATGGCCGCGATCTGGATGACATCGAACGCGGCTTTCGAGAGCGCACCACCGGCACACCGAACGTACTGGTTGCACAGGTCGGGAACAGATATGTTTGATTCGATGCGGTTTCGTTTTACCGATGTCACCGGCGAGCTGCTTGCATCCGACACGAGAACTGTTGCGGTACTCGCAGTGATCGGCCGCAGCATGTTTGCGGACAGAGGTCTCATCCAACGCTTCCCCGACCGCATCATCGATGTTGGCATTCGCGAACAGGCCCAGATCGGAGTTGCGGGGGGTCTCGCTTTGCAAGGGTTCAAGCCGATCGTCTCTGGATACGCGCCATTTCTCGTCGAGCGTCCCTATGAGCAGATCAAACTTGACCTGACTCACCAGGGGGTCAACGCCATACTTGTATCCGTCGGCGCTTCGTGGGACTCTTCCGGCTCAGGAAGAACACATCAGGCACCTGAGGATGTTGCCCTCATGGCAACACTCCCAGGATGGTCGATTCATGTCCCCGGCCACCCTGACGAACTGGAGCTACTCCTACGCCATGAACACGCTCACGGTGCGTCCGCCTACATTCGGACCTCAATCGATCAGAACCGCGAGTCCTACACCGCTGAACCAGGGAGCATCATCGCGCTCCGAACGGGTAGCGAAGGTTCGCCGACCATCCTCGTTGTCGGGCCTCTCGTCGATGCCACGTTGGATGCGACGTCGGGTCTTGACGTGTCGGTGTTGTATGCCTCTACGGTTGTACCTCTTGACGCCCCTGCGCTGCGAAACTTTGTGAGGGGGACCGACGTGATTCTGATCGAGCCATTTCTGGCCGGAACATCTTCAGGACGCGTAGCCGATGCGCTCAACGATCGGCCGATTCGTTTGTTCTCGCACGGTGTCACGGAGCCGGAACTTCGCATCTATGGAACACCGAGGGACCATCGCGAGATACACGGCCTCGATGCGCAGGGCATTCGATCTTTTGTGACTCGTGTGATCCAGGCGCCGCTCTCTGCCGCCTGAACTCAAGGAACGGACGGGACGGCGCCCTTATGGACTGCCCCATCCGCCGCCGCCGGGCGTGAGGACGAGCAGTTGGTCGCCTGGTTCGACAGCAACGGTGCACTTGGAAGGGAGTCGTTCTCTCTCGCCGCCAGCGTGAATGAGCCAGTCCTCCCCCGGTGCGCCTGGCTCGCCACCAGAAAGTCCCCATGGCGACGTGGCTCTGCGCTCTCCCATGAGCGAGAGCGTTGCGGGTTCGTGAAAGAGCAAGCCACGTTCGATGCCATCACCACCGGAGAACGTGCCGCGTCCTCCACTTCCCTGTCGCAACTTGTATCGCGATATCGAAAACGGATAGTGGGTGCTGATTGACGTAATCGGTGTGTTCCTCGTGTTCGTCATGCCGGTCTGGATACCTGACTGTCCATCGCGGGTCGGTCGTGCACCCTGACCACCCGCAACAGTCTCGTAATACGCGAATCGTTCATTTCCGACGAGGACGTTGTTCATCGTGCCCTGGCTCGCGGCAGGCACAGTGCCGGGCGCAAAGTGTGCCAAGGCTCCGAGGATTGCGTCGGCAATCCGCTGGGACGTTTCAACGTTTCCCGCCGCGACCGCGACCGGTGCCTGCGCATCGACGATCGATCCGCTTCGAGTCACAAGGTGCAGCGGTCTGTGAGCACCACCCGTTGCCGGAATGGTCGGGTCGCTTGCCACTCGGACGGCAAACGAGAGACAAGACTCTGTGACTGCGCGCACTGCGTTGATGTTCCCTTCCACCTGGTCAGCGGATGCGGACAGGTCGGCGGTTAACTCCTCACCATCGACCGTCACACTGGCGACGATTGGGACAAGGCCCCCGCCCCATTCCATGTGATCAGTGAACGTTGACGTACCGTCCGGTAGCGCGGAAATCGCTGCGCGCATGCGGCGCTCACCGTAGTTCATCAGACCGACGCACACTCGCTCGTATGCGTCAAGCCCGAGAGGTTCGATAAGCGACACGAGGCGCAGAGCGCCAGCTTCATTCGCACCAAGTTGGGCTGCAAGATCTCCCCTACGCTCAATAGGGGTACGAGTCGCAGCAAGGAACGGCTCAACGAACTCCGGCGACCATCCGCCGTTGCGGGCCGCAAGAATCGGTTTGACGACGATGCCCTCCTGGTCAACCCGGACCGCATGTGCCGGCATCGACCCGGGTGCCTCTCCCCCGACGTCGGCGTGGTGGGCACGGTTACCGACCCACGCAACGAGTCTCCCGCCAACGTGCACTGGGCGCACAAGGGTGAGGTCATTGAGGTGCGTTCCTCCGTTGAACGGATCGTTCAACGCATATTGGGTGTCGGGTTCAGGGTCTGCACCGAACTGCTTGATGATCGCGGCAACCGATGCAGGCATGGAACCGAGATGCACCGGAATGTGTTCGGCCTGGGCAAGCATCTCACCATCCCGTGTGAACACAGCGGCCGAGCAGTCGGCTCGTTCTTTGATGTTTGGGGAGAACGCTGTCATCGTCAGCACAACCCCCATATCACGCGCAACACTCGCCATCTGGATGCGCATTGCTTCGAGTGTTATTGGGTCGAGGCTCACCACGTCACCTCGATAGCGCCGCAATCGTGGACCGCACCACGGTCGCCTTCGTGAAGGAAGATGGTTGAGCCGTCGTCCTCGACAATTGCTGGGCCAACAATACGCGAACCCGCGGAGAGCTCTGCGCGGTTGACAACGGGAACAGACATCGAGCCCGATCCAACGAGGACATCAGCGCGACCATCGGAACGTCTATGAGCCGCGTTGCCGGTCACGATCTCGTCGACCGATAGCGCTGGCTTTGCCGTTGCAACTGCACGGACAGCAACGATCTCGATTGGGTCATCTGGACGCTCGAAACCGTTGCGAATCCGATGAAGTGCTCCGAAACGCGACCGAATCGTACCGATGGTTTCTCCATCCCACGGCACGGAGATCTCATGGGCCTGGCCTACGTATCTGACGTCAAGAGAGAACGTCACGGTGGGATTCTCGAAGCCAGACCTGCCGAGAGCGTCACGCGTATCAGACTCAAGGTCACGTGCTGTCTGGTGGACCGAACCAAGGTTGCTGTCACGGACAAAGATTGCGCGCTGCGCATCGGATCGCGGCGGAGCAAGCAGTAGACCAACTGCAGACAGGACACCAGCAAACGGCGGTACAACGACACTTGTCAGGCCAAGCGACCTTGCAAGGGAGCTGGCGTGGAGACCGCCAGCTCCTCCGAACGCAACAAGGCTTGCTCCACTGACGTCTGCACCTGTCTCGACAAAGACAGTGCGGATTGCACCGGCCATGATCTCTTCCGCAATGTCGATGATTCCTGTTGCGGCTCCGAAGGTTGTGACGCCAAGCTGCTCGGCCAGCCCTGCCACCGCCGCCTGCGCAGCGTCGGGATCGAGCCGGAGCCGACCACCGAGCAGGACATCGCCGCGAATGCGGCCGAGCACGATGTTTGCATCAGTCACGGTCGGATCAGTACCGCCATGTCCGTAACCAGCCGGCCCGGGAACCGAACCGGCGCTGCGCGGCCCAACTCGGAGCGCACCTCCGGCGTCGATCCATGCAATGGAGCCACCTCCTGCACCAACGGTGTTCACACCAACCGATGGGAGGCGGCACACGTATCCGTCGATTAGGCGCTCGTGGGACACCTCGATGTTGCCATCAAGAATGAGGCAGACATCGGTCGATGTCCCGCCCATGTCGAACGAAACAATCCGTCTCTTTCCGAGAACTCGCGCGTACTCCGATGCCGCCACCACACCGCCTGCCGGGCCTGACAGAAGCACAGCCGCTGGCAACGCGGATGCGCCAGCAACGTCCATCAGACCACCGGACGAGCGCATGACCGAGAGGCTCCCGACCCTCCCCGACTGCACGAGTTCCTGATCCATTGCATCGAGATAGGACGACACGACCGGCGCGAGATAGGCGTTCAGAACTGTTGTGGACGTGCGTTCGTACTCCCGGAACTCGCCAGACACGACCGACGACAGACTCACCGGAACGTTGGGAAGTACGGTTCCAACCCGATCCCCGAGGACCTGTTCCGCCTCCCGCTCGACGTGTCCATCGATGAGAGCAATCGCGACTGCCTCGACGTCTGGTAGAGATGGAGGCGTCATGTCGACCGTCCCAATTCGCATCGTGCGATCGACGAGAGGCGTGGGTCGGTCTTCGAGGGGGTCATATAGAGATGGCCTGTCCTGCCGAGCAATCTCTATGACGTCCTCAAATCCCTCGTCTGTGATCAGCAACGTGCGCGCACCCTTCCGCTCAAGGAGAGCGTTCGTCGCGACCGTCGTGCCATGGATAAACACGTCGATATGCGCAGAGCCGACGAGTTCCTCGATTCCAGCCGACACCGATACCTCGGCGGATTGCGCGGTCGGCAATTTTGCTGTGCGAACCTGCCCGTCCTCAACAACAACGAGGTCAGTGAACGTGCCTCCGACGTCGGCACCGACAATCATGCTCGCGCACCGCTACGATGAGCAACCACCACGGCAAGGATCTCCATGGGCGTGACAACTGAGACAACACCGAATCCTATGGCGATGAAGTTCAACGTCGGCACAGCCGTCGGAGCGCCGTCATCCGCGACCGAGGCAGACGGCGCGGACGACCGAATTGCTGGCTTGTTTGGAATCGATGGTGTCATGTCGGTCTTCATGACAGCAGACTTCGTGACCGTTACACGAACCGAGAGCTCCGATTGGGACACACTCGTGCCCCAAATCGTGACGCTTCTTGAGCAGACATTCAGCTGATCAGCTCTGAATCGGTAGTGCCGTGACCATTGCAGAGTCGTCCGAGATGTCGAGAATCACGACAACCGTTTCGACGGGATTTCTCACGAAGCCTTCGTCCGTCTGGCGAATCGACCGGTAGGCAATCGTTACGCCCACTGTGGTCTGTGAGATTGTCTCGATCTCGACTGTCTTGGCCCACTCAACGAATACGACCTCAGCGTCCGGTTCGTCATGCGGAAGATCCATCGATTGAAGATCCGGGGACAGAACCGAGCGGATGGATCGAACGGTTTCGCCTGAGCCGTCTCGTGTGAACCAGTCCGTGACAAACCATTCCGCGGTGACCTCGGCAAGGAGATTGCTCGATGCCTGCACGGGTACCGGGGCCTCGTCCGCGCGAAGATCAGCCTCTGTAACAACCATTGGAGACGGTGTGGGTGTGATCTCGACCGCGGTCACGGCCGGAAGAGATTCCATTGGCAAAGGCACCGGCTGGCCACTGCCGCCGAACATTCTCATGCCGAGGATCAGCACCACCAAAATGGCGACCACGCCGACACCCATGTAGATTCGTTTGTCGATGCCGTCCGTCTGCTCAGCGACAAGATTCGCCCAGGGAATCTGTTCAAGTTCTTCGGATTCCATGTTCACCCCGTAGGGAGTTGGAGCACCTGTCCTGGGTGGATCAGGTTGGGATTGTCGCCAATGAGTGCGCGATTGAGTTCGTAAATGGAGTGCCACAGGTCTGAGATCGAGGAGCCGCTAGCCAACTCGCCACGTTCCGTGAGTATCTGGCGAGCGATCTTCCAAAGTGACTCGCCGGACTCGACGACGTGCGCACCGCTGGCCAACGAACCCGCTATCGCAAGGAAGGTTGGCCGTGTAGTTGACATGTCGGACGCAATCGTATCGGCAACCATCTCGACCAAGCGATCACTCGGAGGCCCAAGAGTTCCCTGAGCCACACTCGGACGAAACACCCCAACAAGGAGCACCGCTGTTACGGCGAACGCCGCAACCTTCCGTCCGACTGGTAGCACCGCACCGATACTGGACAAAGCATCAATCGCTGGCGTGACCGCCGAGGCGACCAGCCAAAGTCCCGACAACGCAAGAAAGTATAAAACGAAGAGTGACGTTGGTTCCATGCCCTCACGGTGTCAGATTCGGACCCCCACTTCAATACCCCCGTCCCACCTTTACGGGGACACAGGAGCGAAGCGGTTGAGGGGGCCCGTAGCTCAGCCGCCGATGTAGGACATTTCGATTTTGGGGGTGGGGAGGGGAACGGCGCCGCGGAGCTCGGAGTAGCGGTCATCACGTTCTATCCACACGTTGGCGATGATGGTCCGAATCTCGTCGTCAGAAGCGTCGGAGCGCAGGGGTGCTCTGAGATCCGTTCCTTTTGAACCGAAGAGGCAAGTGTACAGACTGCCTTCTGCCGACAGTCGGAGACGAGTGCAGTCGCCGCAGAACGGGGTGGACACTGACGAGATAAACCCGACTTCCCCCATGCCGTCCACAAATCGGTGTCGCGTTGCGACCTCGCCCTTGTAGCTCGCATCGACGGGTTCAAGGCTCCATTTCTTGTGGATCATGGCAACGAGATCCTTCGACGGCACAACCTCCTCGACGTTCCAGGAGTTCGTCGTACCGACATCCATGAACTCAATGAAACGAACCGTGTGACCTGTACCTCTGAAGCGTTCAATCAAAGGGATAACTTCTCCCTCGTTCCAGCCTCGTCGCACAACCGCGTTGATCTTGATGGGCCCGAGACCAACGTCCTGCGCTACGTCGATGGCGTCGAGGACCACCTGCACAGAAACATCGGTGTCGATCATCTTTCGGAACAGGGTGTCGTCGAGGGCGTCAAGACTGACCGTGACCCTGTCAAGT
>SMXV01000050.1 GCA_004356175.1 Acidobacteriota bacterium | reverse complement strand
TATCGGCATCGCGGAGCATTTCGTTGGCTGAGTCGTAGTCCAGCTCACTGGTGACGATTCCGATGCTGGCGGTCGATGTGACTTTGTGTGTGCCGAGCTTGTGTGGCGCCTCCAGCAGCTTTTGCAGACGCTCAGCTACTCGTGTGGCGTCTGTCACGTCGCTTATCTCATCCAAGAGGATTACGAATTCGTCGCCGCCCAACCGAGCGGACAGAGTATCGCTCTGGTTCTCGGCATACTCATCCGTCATCGACGCTGTGTCGCCGGCCCTGAGGCTCTTGCGCAGTCGCTCAGCGATACTGATGAGCAGCTGGTCACCGACTTCATGACCCAGACTGTCGTTGACGATCTTGAAACGATCGAAATCCAGGAACAGCAGCGCGAATTTGTAGTCGTTCTCGCTTGTTGTGCGTTGGAGACATCTCTCGATACGATCCAGCAAGACGGCTCGGTTGGATAAACCGGTAAGCGTGTCGTGCGTGGCGTCATGTCGCGCCTGTGCCTCGGCACCCATGCGTTGGGCGATTTCGTCTACGAGCTGCGCTTTTTGATGCTCAAGTTCCTCCGTATTTGCCAGGAGTTGGCGCTCGCTCTCTCGCAGCTCCATTTCAGCCTCGACGCGAGCAGTGATGTCCTTCCCGAAGAGGTTGACATATCCAGCCTCGACGACCGGGGTCATAGTGAGCGTATAGATCCGATCCTCGCAGCGAACTTCAACGGTATTGCTGTTCCCGACCGCAAGCACTTCTGCGATGGTCTCAGGCCAAGGCGCTGGAAGATGATTCCCTGGGGAGGTCTTCCATGCATCGAGCATCTGGTTAGCCGCGGGATTGGCGTAGATGATGCGAGCATCGTCGTCGACGCGCACGATAGGATTTGGATTCTCAGTTGGGAATTTGGCCAGAGCTTCCAGTTCTGATCGAAGCCGTTTGTGCTCGGTGATGTCTTGGATGATTCCAATGTACGAGCGGCGTCCGTTGTGGATCATCTCCGTAGCTCGAAGCGAGATCGGAAAGGTTGTACCATCCTTTCTCACTCCCTCGAGCTCGCGTTCGAAGCCGATGATTTTTGAGCGTCCGGTTATGAGATACCGCTGAAGGTACTCATCGTGCCGTTCACGATGCGGCGAGGGCGCAAGGATCGAGATGTTCCGACCAATAATCTCCGAAGCCGGATAGCCGAACATCTCTTCGGCCGCCCGATTGTAGGTGGCTACGACACCGCGCTCGTCAATGGCGACGATGGCATCTGCCGCGGCTTCAAGAATAGCGCGTGTCTCGGCCTCGCGTTTTTTCAACGCGATTTGAGCGTACTTGCGCTCGATGATCTCTTTTTCCAGTGTCAGATTCACCGCCGAGAGCGTCTGCCTCTCGGCGTCAAGGTCATGGGCCTCTTCCTCGATCTGCGCAACGCTGCGGCGGGCTGCATCCAGCAGGAAGTTGATCAGCATCTGGAGCTTCTCGATCGTCTCGTCTTGCCCCTCGACCCTCACGGCAAAGTCGAACCGGCCATCCACGGCCTGGCACAGTTGGTCAGACAGTTGGTCGATCAACGATCGGAGTTGTTGCTCGCCAACAAGGTTGGGGTTGGTACGTTCGGTCATTGTTTGCTGCTTGGTTACGCGGCCCATCGGATGCGGATTTCACACTCCGAATCACCTTTTTTCAGACACTTGGTTTCCTCGATCGCCGCCTCGTCTCCGTAGTGCTTCATCAAGCGACGGGCCAGCGCCTTATATAGCCCACAGAGTTGGTTCGGTGACCGGTAGTGGACGTCAATCCCGTCTTCATGGTGCTTGATCTCGAACTTGTCGTTGATTGCTTGGCTGGCCTTCTGATCCCGGACGCCGGTGGCAAAGCCGTTGTGGATCTTCGGCTGACGCTGGAGGAACTCGCGAGCTGTCTTGGACATCCAGAACCACATGGGCCAGCGCTTCATCGAGTCCTTGAAGAAGAACTCCGCGAAAACCTCCTCGGCTTGATCTTGAGTGACTCCCAGAACCTCACAGGTGGCGCTGAAGAGTCGCTGCCACTCGTCGTCGTCGTAGACTTCGTCCATGCGGAACGCTTTGTCTTCTTCGACACCGGCCATGCGCTTGACCTCGAGGACTTTCTCCATGCCTGCCATTTCCTCAATGAGATCGAACAGTAGCTTGTGTATCAGGCCGACCATCGGCGCCTCCGTTTACAATTTGAGCGTGCTTTTCCGTTCTCGTCTGTTGCGCGCTAAAACGCGCACCGTTTCGTGCGTGTGTGCGATCGACCGTACCGGCAGAGGCTGTCTGCACAGTCGACACCTCCGGTAGGGAATCTATTGATCATGTACGTGCGTGCCCCCGGACCGATAAGCCGGCTGCACGCCGAAGAGTGATCCACCAACTCAGTCGGTGATCAATATAGCGTGCGCCGACGCTCTTTGTTCGGCATCTGGCGAGGCCAGCTTGATGGTCTGCAACAGGCGCAAGGCCATCAAAGCGCTCTTGTTGGGGAAACTACTGATCGTCTCGCAACCGATAACGCACGCACTTGTTGACGACCGCGATCAGGCAGGAAATTCGGACCTGCTCGCCGGGGTTGGTGCGTGGCGCCTTACCCAGGCCGCCCGACCCCGATGAGTACGCTGCGGCTCCAATTTGCGGGTGGTATCCGCCTGTGATCAAGGGAGTTGTGTCGTACACTTTTGATATAGGAACCTGGCAAGGAGGATGCCATGGCGACACGCACAGATATGACTGAACTTCGTATGGATCTGGAACGGTTACGCGACAACCTCGTCGCCGGGACACTCCAAGAGCGACATGCCTGGGACCTTCTCGATAGAACAGGCGCGTTGCTCGACCAAGCCCAAGGTGGCCCCCTCGAGGAGAACCTTCGCATCATCTACTCGTTGGTGTCGGTGGTCTGGAACAACCTGCGACTGCAGAAACGGCTCCATGACGCCATACCTGGCGAATAGCCCCTCTTGTGGTCAATTCCTGTCCGACCCGCCTGGCGGATAGGGCCTCAGATCGCTGCCGCTGCGGCGGTGTCACAATTGCATCCGGAATCCGTGCCGACGGGTCTTGATTGATTCGTGATCAGTTGCGAAAATGCGGACTATGGTTGACGCCTCGCCGGCCGAACGTGATCCGTTTCGTCCACCGACCGTTCCGGTCATGGTTCACTGTCTGCACTGCGACCAGGAATACGAAAGCTATCTCATCCACTGGGTTGACGAGACGACGGAAGCCGACATACCAGGCTTTTGGTGGTGCCCAACGCCCGGCTGCGACGGCAAGGGCTTTGGCTTCGACATCTTCCCGGTCGACCCCGATTATCGCGACGAGCAGGGCAACCTGATGTGGACTGAGGACGACGATGACGACGACGAGGACTACGACGATCTGGATGAGCGTGTAGACCTCGAAGCCGACACTGAAGATTGGGGCGTTGACGTCGGCCGTCAGCCACCGCCCGATGACATCGAGGATGACATACCTTGGTGATGAGCGCCGGTGCTTTGACGTGTTCGTCCACGAGCACTTCGCCTCGGCGAGTCGCCTATGGAGACTTGCCCGTCTTTAAGAGTGAAGACGATGGGCTGGAAGCCCGTCCCGCCAAGAATGAAATGCACTCTCTTGATCCATCAGAAAGAACCTAGTCATGAAGGTCGCAGGCGGTGAGTAGACAAGCTGGCGTCTGCTGCTGATGATAAGAGCTATGAGACCTGCGCATTTGCTGTCGATCTTCGCGCTCGCTTCGGCGCTCGGGGCATGTTCGGCCAAGGAATCGCAACCAACCCTGTATCGACCGGCCGTCGGCGCCCTCGGGCCGTATTCGGGTTCAGTAACAAGTGGCGGCCTAGTGTTCGTATCTGGCAAGATCGGTACGCCCGGCGGCAGCTTCACCCAAGAGGTTCAAACGGCTCTCGATGCTGTTGAGCGGGAGCTGGCTCGATCAGGTGCAGCGCTCAGCGATGTAATCAGCGTGACCGTTTACCTAACCAATCTCGATCTGTACGATGAATTCAACGAGATTTACGCGAATCGGTTCGATCCGCCGTATCCGGCCCGGGCGTGCGTCGAAGTGTCGCGTTTGCCGGGCGGGGCTCGTGTCGAGCTTCAGGTGATTGCGCAGGCGGGTTTTCGGGTAGTCCCCTTGAATGACTAAGCGAACGCAGAGATGATGTGCATATGAGCGATCTTCCTTCTGACAATCCTACGATTCGCCGAGCCGGTCCAATCGGTGCGCCGCTACCGGAGGATATTGCTAAGCACTTTCCACAGCTTCAGATCGTGGGGTTGCTGGGGCAAGGTGGGATGGGTGCGGTGTATGAGGCGCGGCAAAAAAGCCTGGATCGGCCTGTCGCCGTGAAGGTCTTGCTGCCCGACCCTGATCGTGATGCCAGTTTTGCTGAGCGATTCGACCGCGAAGCACGCTCGTTGGCTCGATTGCAACATCCAAACATCGTGACGATTCACGACTCGGGTCAGTCAGGTGATCTGTATTACTTCATTATGGAGTATGTTGACGGCTCGAACTTGCGCCACGTGATGAACGCCGGCGCTGTCGATCCGAGCAAGGCATTGGCGATCGTCAGCCAAGTATGTGATGCGCTGGCCTTCGCGCATGAGGAAGGGATCGTTCATCGTGACATCAAGCCGGAGAATATTCTTCTGGACAAGAATGGGCGAGTGAAGATTGCCGACTTCGGAATCGCCAAGCTGATGTCTCGCGGCAAGACTGATTATACGCTGACCGCGCCTCAACAGATCATGGGGACGATACACTACATGGCTCCGGAGCAGATTGAATCGACGACCGAAGTCGATCACCGGGCTGATCTCTATTCGCTCGGGGTGGTTTTGTACGAGTTGCTCACGGGCGAGTTGCCCATCGGGCGTTTCCCACTGCCGTCTCAACGAGCGCCGGTTGACAGTTCTCTTGACGAGATTGTGCTGCACGCCTTGGAGAAGGAGCCGGCCCGGCGGTATCAACGTGCTAGTGATGTCAAGACCGACATTGAGGCAGCCGCGCTGCGGCAAACTCCGGGTGCGGCGCCGAGGGCCGTAGTCGCGCCCGGATCCGTTGCATCGACGTATTACCCGGTTGCGGGGGTGAAGTCTGCGGCCATCGCCTATCTGCTGTGGTGCCTGTGTTTCATCGGTGTGTCGGGGATCCACCGGTTCTATGCCGGACGATGGATCACCGGAATCATCTGGTTCTTGACCGGTGGACTGTTCTTTATCGGGCAGCTGGTCGATCTCTTGCTGATTCCCGGGATGATTCGGCAGGCTAATCTCGAGGCGGCTTTGCTGGCTCACGGCACGAGTGTCTCGCAAAGCCCGGGGCCTGACCAACACTCGCCTGCCTGAATACGGATTTCGCGCACAGATGACAAACAAACGCTCACGGACATTCGTCCATGAGCGTTTCGTCAACAGGAGAAGTTATCGTTTGTCGCCTCAGCGTCGGCGGCGTCGGATCGAAACCAGACCGGCCAAACCTAAGAGCGCCATCGCGCCGGGGGCGGGAACCGGCGCGGAGTTCCATCCAACGACGACAGCCGGCGCCGCCGGATTGTCGTTGAGAACCGTCTCGACATCCCAGGCGATACTGAAGCTGTTGCCGAACGTGTTCGAGCTCTGAGCGATGTTCGTGTGTAGGTCACTGAGAAGGAAGACCGCGGGGCTTCCGATCTGTACGTCCTCAACGAGGTTGGTGATGTCCAGCGTACTGCTAGAAGGCCCGAAGACGACGTAAGCCGAATAGGCGAAGTTCGTGAAGTCCAGCAGGATCGAATTATCAAATGTCGGATGAAACGCCGGGCTCCAGGCTTCCCAACTGACAGACTCGTCCAGATCAAACCTGCCGAGTGTGCCGTAGGTGTACGTTCCGCCGGTCGGCCCAACGAGATCGCCGGCGAACCCGGACTGGACGAGCTCCATATCCATGGCCGTTCCCAGCAGATCAGCC
>SMXV01000049.1 GCA_004356175.1 Acidobacteriota bacterium | reverse complement strand
CGGACGCCTCTTCCACGACCTTTCTGGCGACTGCATCAGTTCCACCGTCGACAAGAGACGCCGTGTAGGAGCCTTCGGGGCGCTCCACCAGACGTTGCCTGATCGTGTTCCACAAACCTGCGATTCCGCCTGGCGGCTCTGGACCGAAACAGGAGTACTGGCCGATATGGCATGTCGGGCTGGCTGGCGTAGCTGCTACCGACAGCGCATCGTTATCGCAGTCAGCGACGATTGATACCAGCGACAGCGTGTTGCCACTTGTTGCACCTTTGCGTCACAGCTCCTGCCTACTACGACATTGATTCAGGGACAATCCTCATAGACGGACAGGACCTCAGCACGCTCACACAGGAGAGTTTGCGGCTGCAGATTGGGGTTGTGCTCCAAGAAGCGTTCCTGTTCACTGACACCGTCATGAACAACCTGAAGTATGCCCGAGAGGGCGCGACAGATGAAGATGCAATTGAGGCAGCGAAACAGGCGAACGCGCACGACTTCATCACAAAGCAGCCCAACGGGTACGACACGATGATGACGGACCGAGGTTCGAACCTCAGCCAAGGTCAGCGACAGATGATCACGTTTGCTCGCGCTACGGTGGCCAATCCGTAGATCATGATCCTTGACGAGGCAACAAGCAACGTCGATACACGTATTGAGAAGCTGATCCAGGATGGATTGCGGACGTTGATGGCTGACAAGACGAGCTTCTCCATCGCGCACCGTCTTGCAACAAATCAGGACTCAGACAACATCATGGTGCTCAACGGAGGTGTCATTGTCGAGTTTGCGCCGCACGACGAACTTATGCGCAGGAAGGGTTTCTATCACGCCCTCTACATGAGTCAGTTCAAGAGCAAGGCTCCCGGTCGTGATACTTCGACCGACGTTGTTTGTTAGCTCCTAGGCGCTGCGCCTCGCGCGAGGTGCCGCAACTTTGACCTTGATTGGTCGCCCAGATAGCTTGGAACCGTCCAGGGCACGAAGCGCCCTCTGGGCATCCTGATAGGACATGTCGACGAACCCGAAACCTTTCGATCGACCGCGGTTGTCGATGATGACTGTGGCCTGTGTCACAGCTCCGAAGGTGCCGAAGAGAACGCGAACGTCATCGTCAGTCACTCCCCACGGAAGATTCGACACGTGAAGACTCTGCGCTCCCTGCGCGGTCTTTCTGCGCTTGGATGTGGGCCGTGGGGCAGGGTGCCGATCGCCGTTTGAAGTGATTCCTCGTGGATCGTTCGAATGCTGCTGTGACCGTCCGCCCGAGTTCTTGCCCTGTGATCCTTTTTGCTTCTTGTTTGAGCGAGTCGGCTCGGCCCTGTCTTGACGTTTGGCGCCCGGACTGCGCTTCTCGATCGGTTGGTTGAGGTCGAGCTGGTCCTGCATGCGGCGAACGGAACGTCTCTGGCCCGAGGTCACCAGACTGATGACTGTCCCTGACGCTCCTGCTCGTGCGGTCCTGCCAGAACGATGAATGTAGTCCGTGTGGTCCGCGGGTGGGTCGAAGTGCACGACCGACGCAACGGCTTCGATGTGGATGCCGCGTGCAGCAACGTCGGTAGCGATCAATGCCTGGACCGATCCCTGTGCAAACGATTGCAACGCACGACGGCGCTGGTTCTGCGAACGTCCTCCATGCATGGCAACAGCACCGACACCTGATCGGGCGAGCTGCTTTGCAAGCCTGTCTGCGCCGTGACGGGTACGAGTGAAGACGATCGCCCTGTTGGACTGGTCGATGATATTGGCTGTGTGGTCGACCTTGTCCTCCTGTTGTACGAGCCAGAAGTGGTGTTCTGCGTCGATTGTGTCGGAGCCCACCGTGCCGGCTTCGTGGCGCACAGGATTGTTCTGGTACTCACGGATGAGGACCGCAACGGCTCCGTCGAGCGTCGCGGAGAAGAGCAACGTCTGACGGTTCTTCTCTGTCTGATTGAGGATTCTGCGCACATCGGGGAGAAACCCCATGTCGGCCATGCGATCTGCCTCGTCGATGGCAACGATGTTGACCTCAGACAGGTTGACCGCTCCCTGTTCGATGAGGTCTTCAAGTCGGCCAGGCGTTGCGACAAGAACATCGACGCCTCGCTTGAGCCAGTCCTTCTGAGCCTGGTATCGAACTCCACCATATATGGCGAACACCTGTCGGTGCATTGCCTTGGCGTATGGAGCGAGGTCTCGACGGATCTGCTCAGCCAGTTCTCGCGTTGGGGCGAGGATCAGGGCCTTCGGATGTTTCGAATTCGCCTGTTCAACGGTGGCGAGAATCGGTAGTCCGAACGCGAGCGTCTTGCCGGACCCGGTTGGCGCTCGGCCAGAAACGTCCATTCCATTGGAGGCGTCTCTGATCGTTGCTTCCTGGATTGGGAACGGTTCTGTAAAACCTTGTGTGTGAAGTGTCCTGACGAGGGCATCGGGGAGCCCGAGATCAGCGAATGTAGTACTCATGAAATTTCCTTGCCCAGTGGGCGGGTTGATTGTTGCCTTCTCGCTCAGCCGCGCAGCACAGTTGCTGATGTAGCGGAGTCGGTGGGAAGAGGCAGTCCAACCGGATGAGAGTCTCTGTCCTGATCATCGGGGTAGCGACAAAGCGCTGGCCTCCGCCCGACGGGACACCAGCAAAGGTACCGGTCGAAACTGAGTAGTGATGGAATTTGTGTGTGGGCCGTCGAATCCTCGCCGCTGGGGGCGTCTCTGTTGGTGAGCAATAAGAGAGAGGACATGATGCGAAAGATCGCACTCATCGGAGTGACCGCCCTGGTGATGGCACTCCCGATCCCTGCGTTTGCGGCCGAGAGAGCGTCAGACGAGGCACAAGACCATGCAGACGAAGGGGTTGTCGACCGCGTTGTCGATACAGAACGACGTCGACTGGCTGACGCCCAGACGGATCGTGTCACTGACGAGGTCAAGGACGATCCGATTGCAAGGCCAGCGGACACCGAGACTGATCGGCCGACCGACCGCCCTGGCGATCGCCACCGCCATCGGTGCGTGATTGACAATCATCGCCATGAGGAGGGAACCGGACGCCACATTCACTTGTGCAAGGTGGAACCCCACAGGCATCCCCACGACCACGACAGGCTCGGGCATCGCTGCGATTGGTTGCCTCACCAATACCACGAACGGTGCCATGATCATGTCGATCATCACAACCACCGTCACGAGCACCGGTGTGACTGGTTGCCACATCACCAGCACAGGCGCTGCCATCACCTGTTCCCGCAGCTCAGTGGTGGGGCGTTGATTGCACGGTAACTGTTTGACCGTTTTCAATCCAAGCCGTTTTTCTGGCCGACCGCTACCTTCGTTCCAACGAACGAGAGAGAGGTCGGCCAGGTGAGCGAGTATCGAGAGCTCGACCTGCTGATCGACGGCATCAAGAGCCGATCGGACGCCGCGTTCGCCGAGGTCTACAGAATTACCGGTGAAGCCTTGGCGTCCTTCGCGTACTCGATGTTGCGTGACCGCCCTTCAGCGGAGGACGCTGTGCAACAGGCCTTTCTTGAGCTTGTTCGCTCCGCGCCATCGATCAGAGGCGACGGTCGTTCGCTGCGGGCGTGGTTGTTCCGTAGTGTGCGGTTCAGCTGTCTCGACGAGATACGTCGAAGAGGCCGAAGACCCGAAATCCCGACTGATGCAATGCCAGAGCGTGTCGACGTCGCGGATGGGGACCCACTGCTTGGTTTGGATTCCGAGCTAGAGGCCGCACTCGCTCAACTCACCGAGCAGCAGCGAAACCTCATCGTGCTCCGTCACGTCGCCGGCCTCTCTGGCGCAGAGGCGGCCAAGGTGATGGACATGAAACGTCCAGCAGCGTACGCCGCAACTTCTCGCGCGGAGAAACGTCTACGAATGCTCCTCGAGTATGTCGAATATTCGCCGCTTCCGTCGTCTCAACCACGAAGAATACGGAGAACATGACATGAGCCGGCTCGACAGGGGCACGCAGGACAGATTGCGCACCGCATTTGATGCTGGAATGAGTGCAGAGACGCGGGACGCTCATCTCGCCGCGATCGTCAGCGAACTCAATATCGGCGCCGTAACGATCATCGCTCCGACCCCATGGTGGCGGCTTCGTGCGGCAAGTCTCGCCGCCGCGATGCTTGTCGTGGTTCCTGTCGGTACCGCAATTGCATCAGAGGGCGCTGGTCCCGGAGACTTCTTGTACCCCGTGAAGCTACTCGTCGAGCCGTTCAGGTCCGTCGTCGACTCCGATGTAGTCGCACGGCATCGTGCCGATGAACTTGCCCACATTATCGACACGCCGCAGGAAGTCAACCGCCTGACGGACGCAATCACCGACGCACAAGACGCAACCAGCGACCTGCCAGCCGACCATCGCCTCCGCGTCTATGTCGAGGAACTCACGGATACAGCGACAGATCGTCCTGTTCACGAGGATCGAGAGAGGGACGTCGTCGTCGTGACCGATCGTGACGCGTCAGAGAAGGACGAACGCGATGCCGATATCGTCGACGACACAACACACGAACCAACAACGACCACCATCGAAGCGCCCACCCGGTCAACCGACGACACCACCCACCGAACCACAACCACCACGACAACAACAGTCATCGACGACCGGGCCCGCGAAACCACAACCACAACCGAAGCCACCCGCGACGGTTGAGCCGACCAGGAGCTGGATCCGCACATACATGCCCCCTCAATCGCTTCGCTCTTGTGTCCCTCCTATAGGTGGGACCCAACGCTTGCGAGAATCTTGGGCTACGCCCAGGCGGCGCCCTGGCCGGTTGTGGAGGTGAGCTGCGGTTCGGCAGTCAGGAATTGTTTGATGAGATGTTCCAGTTTGTCGGTGTCGATGAGGAAGGCGTCGTGGCCGTGGGGGCTGTCGAGGATCGAGAACTGTGCGTTCGGTATTGCAGCGGCGAGTGCGCGGACTTCCGCTATCGGATAGAGCACGTCCGAACTCATTCCGACGACGAGGGCGGGTTGTCGGATATGGTTGAGAATCGCTTCTCGCGGTCCGCGACCTCTACCGATGTCGTGACCATCCATTGCATCGAGCAATATGAGGTAGGTGTTGGCATCGAATCGTTCGGTCAGTAACTCCCCGTGATGTTGCAGATATGACTGCACAGCAAACACTCCTTCGTCACTCTCACGCCCGAAGCGTGCAGCGAAGCTTGGGTGGCTCCGGTAGGAACACATCGCAATCATGCGTGCGGTCGAAAGTCCGTTGACGGGTTGGCTGCCAGACCTGTAGCGCCCACCGTCGAATGCTGGGTCTGTAACGATGGCGTGACGCTGCGCCTCAGACAGTCCGATCGCCCATGCGGATTGTGCTGAACCGACACCGATTGGGATGATTGTGTGGACGAACGACGGATACATCGCTGCCCACTCAAGGGTCTGCATTCCGCCCATCGACCCGCCGATAACGATGTCAAGCTCTGTCACGCCAATCCGGTCGAGCACCGCTCTCTGGATCGTGACCATGTCGCGGATCGTCACGCTCGGAAAGGTCCCCACGGGTTCGGTAGTCGTTGGGCCGGTCGTACCTGAACATCCTCCGAGCACGTTCATCGACACAACGAACCTGGTTTCAGGGTCAAAGAGGTGGCCTGGTCCAAACATGTCTCTCCACCACACGTCCGCGTCTGCATCGCCGGTTAGCGCGTGGCAGATGAGGGTTGCGTTCGACGAAGGTGCTCCCCATGTTCGAACCGCAATGACAGGGCTCTGGAGTGTCCCCCCTCTTTCGAGAGAGAACACTCCAGGTATCACGACTCGCTGTGTCATGAGGCTGCTGCTATCGCACCTGTTCCAGCCGCAAACGTACTCTTGAAGTCCTCGATGATGTCATCGATGTGTTCGATGCCAACGGATACTCGCACGAGGTCGTCTGTCACACCAGAGGCGAGTTGTTCCTCTTTGTCCAACTGAGCGTGTGTTGTCGACGCTGGGTGGATAACCAACGTTTTGGCGTCGCCGACGTTTGCCAGGTGGGATGCCAACGTGACTGAGTTGATGAAGTGCTCTGCTGCCGGCGCCCCTCCGTCGAAACCGAAGGAGAGCACGGCACCAAAGCCGTTCGTCAGAATGCGTTTGGCGACCTCGTGATATGGGTGGTCGACGAGACCTGTGTAGTTGACCCATGCCACCTCAGGCTGATCCGTGAGCCACTCCGCAAGCGCAAGAGCGTTGTCTGTGTGTCGCTGCACACGCAACGACAACGTCTCGACACCCTGAAGCAGCAGGAACGCATTGAACGGTGAAAGGCACGCCCCCAGATCTCGCAGACCCTCAACTCTGGCACGAATTGCAAACGCAATGTTGCCAAGTGGGCTGTCAACGCCGAAGGTTTCGGCGAACACGAGTCCGTTGTAGCTCGGAGACGGTTCGGTGAACCCCGGGAACCGGCCGCTTGCCCAGTCGAAGTTGCCTGAGTCGACGATGATACCTCCTATGGACGTTCCATGGCCGCCGATCCACTTTGTGGCAGACGCGACCACAATGTCGGCGCCGTGGTCGATTGGTCGCGCAAGGTACCCCGCGGCACCGAACGTATTGTCAACAACCAACGGCAATCCGGCACTGTGCGCAACGTCTGCGAACGCAGGCAGATCTGGCACGTTGAATCGCGGATTGCCGGTTGTTTCGAGATAGATGGCCTTCGTGCGATCGTCGATGAGGGCAGCGAAATCATCCGGATCGTCCCCAGATACGAACCGCACCTCAATCCCAAGACGCTCAAGAGTGATTTTGAACTGGTTATATGTACCGCCGTACAGGTACGACGTCGAGATGATGTTGTCTCCCGCGGACGCGAGCGTGGTGATCGTGATGAGCTGCGCGGCCTGCCCACTTGCAGTCGCCACACCAGCAACGCCACCTTCGAGCGCGGCGATTCGCTGTTCGAAGACATCGTTGGTCGGATTCATAATCCGCGTGTAGATGTTGCCAAACTCTTCGAGCGCAAAGAGCCTTGCGCCGTGGGACGTGTCATCAAACGTGTACGACGTTGTTTGATAGATGGGAACTGCTCTGGCGTTCGTGCCGGGTGCAGGTTCCTGCCCTGCATGAACCTGCAGAGTTTCGTATCGATAGTTGGTTGTCATGTTCCCTCCAGGGATGTGGAGGTCCGCCTCGGGCCGGGAGGGAAACTTTCTGTCGTGTACCAATGAGAAAAGGATCCGCTCCAGGTGCCGGTGCAGATCCTCTGATGGTGTTTGTTGCTCTTACGCGTGGAATCTGCATGGCTTTGTCATTGCCATGCACATCATCTCGCGAGTTTTTGCAACACTCATTGGAGCGAATGTACGCGAAGTTGGTCGGTGTGTCAAGTCATTCATTAGCGACGATGCCCGAGGATGCACCGGCAGACCACCAGCGCGCTCATTGCGTCCGTGTCTGATGAGTACGTGGAGAGCGTGGGTCACATCGGGTAGCAGTTTGCTCAGCCGGTGTCCAGACTCGGGGGTTAACTTACGGTCTTGGGCGGCAACGCTTTTGGGCCTGTCCTGAGATGACAGGCGGCCAGATGACTCTCGCTGTCGACCGATCGCAGAAGTGATGGCTGTTCGACATCGCACAGACCGGATTGCGCGATTGAGCATCGAGGATGGAAGTAACAGCCTGAGGGCGGATCCAATGGCGAGGGCACTTCTCCCTGGAGCGTGAACCTGTTCCGTGTTCTTCCCGGATCGGGGATCGGAATCGCTGAAAGCAGCGCTTCGGTATAGGGATGTAGAGGCGTTGAGTAGAGGCGTTCACGTTCGGTGATTTCGACGATCTGTCCGAGGTACATGACGGCAACTCGGTCGGAAACGTGTTCCACGACCGCGAGGTTGTGCGCCACAAAGAGCAGCGTGAGATTGAGTTCAGCCTTGAGATCCTTGAGCAAGTTCAGCACCTGCGCCTGAACTGAGACATCCAACGCCGACACTGGCTCGTCGGCAACAACGAAATCCGGTTTCAGAATCAATGCGCGAGCAAGGCCGATACGCTGTCGCTGCCCACCAGAGAACTCGTGGGGAAATCGTTGAGCGTGGCTTGGGTCGAGCCCAACCAGATCAAGCATTTCAGCGACTCGTTGGTGCCGTTCGTCCTTGTCTTTCACCCCGTGGATCCTGAGTCCCTCCATGATCGAACTGCCGACCTGGCTGCGAGGATCAAGCGAGGAGAACGGGTCCTGAAAAACGATCTGGACACGCTTGCGGAAGGGCTTCAATTGTTTGCCGCTCAGATGGGTGATGTCCTCACCATCGAAGGTGATTGTTCCTTCGGTTGGTTCAAGGAGCCGCACCAGCATGCGTCCGAGTGTGGTCTTTCCGCAACCTGACTCGCCCACAAGCCCGAGCGTCTCTCCGCGGTTGATCGTCAGGCTGACCCCAGCTACAGCGTTGACGGTGGCGATCTGCCGCTGGAACATGCCACCCCTGACGGGAAACTGCATCGTGAGGCCATCCATGACCACGAGTGGCTCAGTCACCTCGTACCTTCGGGTTTCGAAGCCAGCAGCGCACCTTGTGACCGTGCGCCACCTCGAGCAGCTCCGGTTGTTCCTCAGTGCAGATGTCGAGGTCGTTCTCCACTCTTGCCACACAGCGGCTTGCAAATCGACATCCCTTCGGCAGGTCGATGAGGGACGGCACGATTCCGGGGATTGTTTCGAGTTCGTCCCTTGGTGCCCCCAGGACAGGGATCGAAGCAAGCAGCCCTTCGGTGTACGGGTGCTGGGGATCGGAGAACAGTGTGCTGACGTCCGCTTCTTCGACAATCTGACCTGCGTACATAACACCGACGCGGTCAGCCATCTCAGCGATCACACCGAGATCGTGAGTGATGAGGATGACTGCCGTGTTTGCCGTCTCCTTGAGATCGCGGATGAGGTCGAGAATCTGCGCCTGGATTGTCACGTCGAGCGCCGTGGTCGGTTCGTCTGCGATGAGGAGTTCCGGCTCACACGAAACTGCCATTGCAATCATCACCCTCTGCGCCATACCGCCAGAGAGTTCGTGCGGGTAGGCGTTCGCTCGTGAGACGGGGTCGGGTATCCCGACTTGCTTGAGGCTCTCGGTTGCCTGCTCTTTCTCCTCGGATTTCGACCAGTCCCTGTGGAGCGTGAATACTTCCCTGATCTGGACACCGACCTTCTGCACGGGGTTGAGTGCTGAGCCGGGTTGTTGAAAGATCATCGCCATGTGTTCGCCCCTCAGCGCTCGCACCTCCTTGGCGCTCATGTCGGCGAGACTTCGACCGTTGAACAGTATTTCGCCCGCAACGACCTTGCCCGGTTTTGGTACAAGATCCATGATCGACAGCGACATCACAGACTTCCCGCATCCCGACTCGCCCACAATCCCAAGTACCTCCCCCCGATTCACATACAGATCGACGCCATCGACCGCCTTGACAATCCCCTCACGGGTGTCGAAGTGTGTTCGGAGACCTTTGATCTCGAGAAGCAGGTCGCCCATGTCCTGCGGTCCGGGATGATCGTCTGGCACAAATGCGTTCTCTTGCGGGGTTGGTGTCGTCATTTG
>SMXV01000048.1 GCA_004356175.1 Acidobacteriota bacterium | reverse complement strand
TGGTCGATGACTGAGCATGTAGATATTCCGTCGAGAGTCCACATCGTTGGCGCTGGGGGAGCAGGGATGTCGGGGCTAGCAAAGATATTGAGTCAGCTCGGACACTCGGTCACCGGATCTGATGTCAAACCCGGACGAATGTTTGACGCACTCAATGATGTTGGCATCACGACCTGGCTTGGTCATCGTCCCGAAAAGATGAAAGGTGTTCAGCTTGTCGTCGCGTCATCAGCGGTTCCCCCAAGCGACCCCGAAATTGCCGAAGCGAAGATTCTTGGTATTGAGGTGTGGGAGCGTCCGCGGCTGCTTGCGGCCCTTACAAGACTGATGCCAACAGTCGGATTTGCAGGCACCCACGGCAAGACAACATCGACGGCGCTCGCCGTCCGCGCGTTGCGAGGAAGTGGGCTCGATCCAAGTTTTCTCGTTGGCGGCGAGATGCTAGGCCTCAACACCGGTGCCCATGTGGGCGGTCACGACCTCTTTGTGCTAGAGGCCGACGAAGCCTTCGGAACATTCCGACACCTCGCCTTGAATGGCGTACTGGTTACGAACATCGAGGCTGACCATCTCGATTTCTACGGAACCGTTGCCGCGTTGGAGGAGAGTTTCGCGCAGGTTGTAGGGCGGGTGACAGGGCCTCGAGTTGGGTGCATCGACGACCATGGCGTTGCACGCCTCGCTCAGGCGGTCCCACTTGTCACCTACGGATTTTCGCCGAGTGCCGTATGGCGAGTCGTCGATCACAGGCATACCGAGTCCGGACAGCAGTTCAGGATTCTTCGAGGCAGGGACTCGGTGGATGTGTCACTGCCCAAGCCCGGCGCACATCTTGCGTTGAATGCCACCGGAGTGCTTGTGCTGTTGTCCGAGCTTGGATACGACATGACCGCCGCAGCGAACGCCCTCAGCGGGTTTGTGGGGGTCGCGCGCCGCTACGAGGTGAGAGGCAGAGTGCGTGGCATCACGATTGTCGATGACTATGCCCACCACCCGACGGAGGTTGCAGCCACGATTGCCGCAGCGGCACTTGGGGCGGAAGGGAGAGTGATTGCCGTGTTCCAACCGCATCGCTTCAGCCGCACCGCTGACCTTGGCCCACAATTCGGTTCCCCGCTTGCCCTCGCTGACCACACGATTGTGACGGACGTCTATCCGGCTGGCGAGGTGCCAATCATTGGAGTATCCGGGCGGATCATTCTTGAGGCTACACGAGCTGCAGGTGGCGCCGTTACGTACGCTCCAGACATGGACGACATTCCGAAACTCGTCGCTGACATTGCTCGCGAGGGCGACATTGTGCTGGTGATGGGTGCCGGTGATATCACGTCCGTTACCGTGCCGATCGCTGCAGCGCTTGAAAGTGCTGCAGAATGAAGCATGTCTCGATCCGTACCGATGTTGCCCTTGCACCATTCACCACCTACAAGGTTGGAGGCGAGGCGCGTTGGTACGCCGAACCGTATGACCTGGAAGAGTTGCGGTCAATCCTTGATGTCGTCCCCGCCGACACGAAGATCGTGATACTCGGTCGCGGCAGCAACGTTGTGGTGTCAGACTCGGGAATCGACGGACTGGTGGTACGTCTCGGAGGCGCCTTCGCTGCCGTTGATGTGACTCAGCACAGTCAGGTTGTCGCTGGCGGCGCGGTTGCGCTCCCAAAACTAGCCCGCCTCTCCGCCGAAGCCGGTCGTTCTGGACTCGAGTTCTATGTCGGAATACCAGGATCTGTAGGGGGTGCGGTGTACATGAACGCCGGAGGACACGGCGCCGACACGGCATCCGTGCTGCTCAATGCTGTTGTCGTGGATCTTGGGACGGGACATCTGTCGATCCGAGACGTAGCGTCCCTTGGTTATGAATATCGCCACAGCAACTTGGCGTCGTCCGATGTTGTGGTGCAGGCAACCTTCGCGGTTTCAGAGGCAGATCCGGAGGAACTGACAGCCACACTCAGGGAGATTACGCAGTGGCGTCGCACCAATCAGCCGGGCGGATCGCTCAGCGCTGGAAGTGTCTTCAAGAATCCCCCCGGACAGTCAGCAGGAGAGATAATTGATCAGTGTGGACTGAAAGGTCTGTCCATCGGTGGGTCACAGGTATCGGACAAACATGCCAACTTCGTGACAGCGTCAACGGGCACATCAGCACGAGACATTTTTCTTCTCGTGGCTCAAGTGCAGAAAAAAGTGCTCGAGATGACAGGAATCAAACTCGAACCAGAGATTCGCTTCCTCGGGGAGTTTGAAGTGTCAGGGGACGTGTCATGACGGTGATGGAACCGAAGCTGGCCGAGCGTCGCAAGACGGTGTCAGAAGATAGAGCTCGCAAGAGGTTGAAGTGGATACTGGTCGTGATTGCTGTGGTGGCCTTCGTCGTCGCGTCGATGTGGCTCATCCGCTCACCAGTGTTCTCGATCAGACAAATCAACGTGACCGGCGCACAGAACTCCGATCCAACCAGCACGGTTGCATCACTTGGCGTGGGGATTGGAACACCGACGATTGATGTCGACGGTTCAGATATCGAAGCTGCGTTGTTGATTGACCCCTGGGTCAAATCCGTTGATGTCGTCGTGTCGTGGCCGGGCTCTGTCGCAATAGACGTGGTTGAGTACGAGGGTGTTGCTCCTGTTGGGGTGGGTGACCAGTGGGTGCTTCTCTCGATCGAGGGCGTAGTGTTGACCGTTGTGTCCCGGCCAGGACCGCAGGACGCATACCTCACAATTGACCAAGAATCTCTCACGCCTGGTGAGATTGTTGACGACGAACGCATCCTTGGGGCGCTTGTCTTTCTCGACCAGATCGCCCGAGGAAGTGGAGTGCCTGTCCAAATCGTGGCCGATGGGGAGGGCCTATCGGCATCGGCTATGGGTCACGTCGTGCGACTTGGGAGGGCGGTCGACATGGCACAGAAGGCAATCGTGCTTGAGACACTGCTGGACTCCGGTCTCGAACCTGGCGCGTTTATCGATCTGATCGCACCGCTCCGCCCCGCGGTCTCCAACCCTCAACCTGTAGTAGAAGGTGAGCAATAAGTATGCAACCAACAGTGAAGTGGCGGCTAAGGTTGATTGAAGCCTTCTTGGGGAGGGACTAAGTAATGAGCACAGAATCCAGTCGACCAGCGTCAACCTACCTCGCCGTCATCAAAGTGATCGGCGTCGGCGGCGGCGGAGTCAACGCAATCAACCGCATGATTGAAGCTGGCGTTGGCGGTGTCGAGTTCATAGCCGTCAATACGGATGCCCAAGCCCTGCTCATGTCCGACGCCGATCTCAAGCTCGACATTGGCCGCGAGTCGACTGGGGGCCTCGGAGCCGGAGCAAATCCAGAGGTTGGCAGGCAAGCTGCTGAGGACCACCGCGACGACCTTGAGGACGCCATTACAGGCGCCGACATGGTGTTCATCACGGCGGGCGAGGGTGGCGGAACGGGTACAGGAGCTGCCCCGATCGTCGCCGAAATCGCCAAGTCGCTCGGTGCCCTCACCGTTGGTGTTGTTACCAGGCCGTTCGGATTCGAGGGCCGTAGAAGAAGCGTTCAAGCCGAGCAGGGAATTCAGGCTCTCAAGGGTGCAGTCGACACGCTCATCATCATTCCGAACGAGCGGCTGCTTGAAATCGCTGAGCCGTCGACCCCAATTGCTGAAGCGTTCTCGATGGCCGACGAGGTACTGACATCAGGCGTCCAAGGAATTACAGAACTCATCACGACGCCTGGACTGGTCAACGTTGACTTTGCAGATGTCAAGGCAGTCATGTCCGACGCAGGATCGGCCGTGATGGGAATCGGCAGGTCGACGGGTGATAGTCGCGCTCACCAGGCTGCTGACAAAGCCATCTCGAGTCCCCTGTTGGAGACCTCAATGGAGGGCGCTAGAGGGGTGCTGTTATCCATCGCCGGTCCTCCAGACATGACCTTGCATGAGGTCAACGCGGCCGCAACATTGATCGCCGAACACGCCGACCCTGACGCGAACATCATTTTCGGGGCTGTCGTTGACGAGAATCTCGATGATGAAATGCGAGTGACCGTCATCGCAGCGGGATTCGACAATGACCGCAGAGGATCATTCGGCACGAAACAGTCAATTGCGAATCGTTCTGAGATCTTTGACGGACCCGGCGCTGACGACGAGACAGCAGAGACCGATCAGATGGATATCCCTGGTTTCGTCCAAGGATGATCACGCCCGAGGGGCACTCAGGCATAGCCTTTGGCGAGACACGTGACGGCAATCCACGATCGGATTCCAATGCAAGGCTCGCCATGTCAGAGAGCCTTGCGATTTCGAACTCATGGGCATTTACGAACCAGATTCACGGCAGAATTGTGTTGTCCGTTGACGAGCCGGGCAACGCGGGAGATGGCGACGGATTGGTGACCTCGAAGCATGCCCTTCCTATTGCCATGACCACAGCAGACTGCGTCCCGGTTGTGCTCAAGGGCAGGGAGAGGGTGTCGGTTGTTCACTGCGGATGGCGAGGCATCGCGCAGGGCATCGTTGAGGAGGCCACGCGTGTATTCGAATCCGACGGATCAATCGTCGACGCTGTTGTGATCGGTCCCCACATCGGTCCGTGTTGTTATGAGGTGGGGCGAGACGTCATTGATACGTTGGGTGTATCGGCAGCAAGGACCACTCGCGGAACGCGCAGTGTCGACCTGGCGGCGGCCATTAGGACCAGGTTGCCAACCGTCGAGGTCACGGATGTCGGCATCTGCACACATCACGACGACCGGTTCCATTCGTTTAGAGAGAGCAGAACACCGCTCAGACAGGTAACAGTGGCATGGATACAGAAGGATTCGTGAACGTCAGAGCCGGAATCGCCGCTGCGGCGGCGCTGGTTGGACTCGGCCCGGATGCTGTCACCCTTGTAGCTGTGTCGAAGGGCCGCTCTGACGACGACGTTGTCTCGGTTGCCCGGTTCGGACAAACAGTCTTCGGTGAGAACAGACAGCAAGGGCTCGCGGCACGAATCGAGAGTGGACGATTCGACGCGATTGAGTGGCACTTCATCGGTCCGCTTCAGAGCAACAAGGTGGCGCCGGTTGCCGAGCACTGCTCCCTGCTGCACTCCATGGACCGGATGTCACTTGCCCGCAAGTGGTCAAAGGCATGCAATGTGCCTGTCCTTGTCCAATTCAACCTCGCAGCCGAATCGCAGAAATCGGGTTTTAGTCCAGATGAGCCGAATGCCGTAATGGACCAACTTCTTGAGCTTGGACTCGATGTGCGAGGGGTTATGGCAATCCCGCCGCGAAGCGAAGATCCGGAGGGCAGTCTCAAATATTTTGCAAAGCTTCGAGCCATCTTTGAGCACTATGGCGAGCGGTATGCCAACATGGAGCAGTGCTCGATGGGCATGTCGAATGACTACCTGGCTGCCATTTCAGAAGGGTCAACCATGGTGCGCGTCGGGCAGGCTATCTTTGGGCCAGCACTTCTCTAGATACTGCGGGGTTTGAACATGTCAGCCATATGGAACAAGACCCTTTTCTACCTCGGTCTCGTTGACGAAGACACTGAAGGTACAGCGACTGTTGACTCGGCGATTGGCCAGGTACGGCCTGTCCAAGGCGATTCGGTGGCCCCATTGCAGGGTTCGGAGGGTGATATCGGACAACAGAGTACGGTTCCGAAACCGGGATCTGTGGTCGCGGGTAGACGCATTGAGCCGCCTGCTGCCACTCGCCAGAGAATGTCGCCTGATCGAACCTACGCCGAGGCTGGTGTGTACATTCATCCTGATGCCGGTGTCGCGCGGGCCGACGTTGCCTCACGCCGCGTTGAGCCGGAGTCTCACATCATCGTGGCACGAAATTTCTCAGATGCACAGACTCTCGCTGATGCTGTTCGGGGCGGAAGGTCGGTTGTGCTCGACCTGCGAAAGACCGAGCCTGAGATGGTTCGACGAATTGTGGACTTCACGTCAGGGCTCATATATGCCCTTGACGGAAAGATGGTGAAGTCCGCCAAGGGTGTCATACTTGTCACACCTGTGGGCGTCACCGTCGGTGAGCTTGAACATCAGCGGCTTGCCAAGCTCGGATTATTCGAAGACCAGACCTGACATGACCTTGGTCAGGTTCCTCATCGACTGGTTCATTCTTGGCATGTTTGTGTGGATTGTGCTGTCCTACCTCGTGAGCTTCGGACGTCTCGGGTGGGATCATCCCCTTCGCAAGGTGTACGACGCGCTCTCAAGAGTGATGGATCCGATTCTCAGACCCATACGAAAAGTGGTACCACCCGTCAACATCGGTGGTGCCGCACTCGATCTGTCTGCCATCATCCTGATTTTTGGTCTCACCTTTGTCCGCACACTTCTGTAACACAACATCCCACCTTTACGGGGACGGCGAGCCAGTCGCCCCTCAACCGCTTCGCTCTTGTGTTCCGCCTGACAGTGGGACCTTTTGGATTGAGATGGATGCTGTTGCTTGGTCTATCTCGACTGGCGCGCTGTCGGGTGTGTCCGCCTCGACGATGTCGTCAGCAAGAACTTCTTTCGCAATGAGCCGACGGTGCTGATCAAAGGCGTCGATCACGAGCGAGTCTGAGCTCTGCCAAGAAACAGTGATGTGTTCGGTGACGGTCAGGTCAAGATTTCGTCGCATGGATTGAATCCGGTTGACGATCTCTCTTGCGGCACCTTCGGTGCGCAGGGCATCGGTGAGCTCTGTTTCGAGTGCAACTGAGATGGAACCTTCCGTCGCCACGACCGTGCCCTCTGGTGCTGTCCTCGCAACGATGATGTCAGCCGACGTCAGAACAAAACCGTCAACTTCCAGGGCGTCCCCGTCAAGGATCGACGCGATCGATTCCTGGTCGATCGTTTCGATGACGGCAGCGACAGTCTTTGTCTCGCTCCCATATCGTGGTCCAAGTGCCTTGAAGTTCGCCTTTGCGGTTACGTCGACGAGGCCAACCTCGTCTGCATGAACTTCCACATTCTTGACGTTCAATTCGTCACGGATCAACGCAATGTGATCCAACACTGCGTTTCGTTCGTCCTGTGAACGAGTGACGACTGTGACCGATGCCAGCGGTTGTCTGACTCGGAGGGCCTGTTGTTTTCGCAACCCGCGACCAAGGTTCACGACGCTACGGACGGTGAACATCGATCGTTCAAGATGCTCGTCGATCAATCCTCTGTCGGCAACAGGGAAGTCGGTGAGATGCACGCTTACGGGCACGTCCTTTCCAACTGTCCTTGCGAGACCCTGATAGATCTCCTCCGATATGAAGGGGATGAACGGTGCCGAAACCCGGCTGAACAACACAAGGACCTCGTGCAGCGTTGCAAACGCAGCCATCTTGTCGCTGTTGTCTGTTGTCCCGCGGTGCGCCCAGAATCGCCTCCTGGATCTCCTGATATACCAGTTGGTCAAGTCGCCGACAAAGTCGATGATCGGCGGAACAACGGCAAAGAGGCGGTACGCCTCCATCTCACGATTCACGTCGGAGATGAGGCTCTGCATGACAGAGATGATCCAGCGGTCAATCTCAGGGCGTTCGTGGATCGGTGGTGCAGAGAGCAGATCGTCCGCGGTTATGTTGTCGGCCGCCGCGTAGGTTGTAAAGAAGGAGTACGAGTTCCACAGAGGCAACAGCACGGTCCGAACCACGTCCTTCACGCCGTCCTCCGAGAACCGAAGCGGTTCGCCCCGAACGATCGGCGAATTGATGAGATACGCCCGCAACGCGTCTGCACCATAGTCGTCCAGAATGTGAATGGGATCTGGGTAGTTTTTCAAGGACTTCGACATCTTTCTGCCATCCTCGGCGAGCACCATGCCGGTGACGATGCAGTTCTCGAATGGGGCCTGATCCCGCAGTGCGGTTGACAAAATGAGCAGCGTGTAGAACCACCCCCTGGTCTGGTCAAGGCCCTCGGCAATGAAGTCGGCTGGGAACCGCTCCTCAAACCGCTCACGATTCTCAAACGGATAGTGGATCTGGGCATATGGCATCGAACCGCTCTCAAACCAACAGTCGAGCACCTCTGGAATACGGACCATTGTTCCGTCGCACGTCGAGCATGGCCAGGTGACAGGGTCGACGAAGTGTCTGTGCAAATCGTCAAGGCGCACTCCTGAGAGATCAAAAAGTTCATCGATCGACGCAACCGCCTTCTGTTCACCGCAGCCATCGCAAATCCAGACAGGGATACACGATCCCCAATATCGATTCCGGCTGATGGCCCAATCTCGTGCATCCTCGATCCAGTTTCCGAATCTGTTCTTTCCTATCGACTCTGGAACCCAGCGAATGTCCTTGTTGATCTCGACCATTCGATCCCTGAACGTCGTCACAGACACAAACCATGTGGGGATGGCCTTGTAGATAAGAGGGGTACCTGTCCTCCAACAGAACGGATAGGAGTGGCGAATCGTTGACCGATCGAGCAGTTTCCCAGACTCCTTCAGGAGGGTTATGAGGATGCCGTCAGCGTCCTTGACGTTCAATCCCTCCACGTCCGGGACCTCTGATGTGAACCGAGCTTCTGCATCGACAGGGTCGACAATGAAGGAGAGATCCTGTTCCTTGAATGCTCTGAGGTCCTCCTCGCCATAGGCCGGCGCCATGTGGACAAGGCCTGTGCCCTCATCCACGGTTACATGGTCTGATGCGATGACGACAAAGGCCCCCTCCGTGCGCTTCTCGGCGAAATAGTCGAACGGCGGTTCGTATCGCATCCCAACGAGATTCGAACCAGCGGTTGTTGCGGTGACAGTGTGATCGTTCGAAAAGACGGCGTCGACACGATCGGAAGCAACCCAGTAGGCGTTGTCGGAGTCCGCTGGCAGAACGCGCGAGTACTCAATTTCGTTACCGACGGCGACGGCAAGGTTGCCTGGAAGTGTCCAAGGAGTCGTCGTCCAAATAGCGAGGTGATCTCCCACTTGTGCGGTGCCTGAACCCTCGGTTATACGGAGTGCAACCGTTATGGCAGGGTCGTCGACGTCGCGATAGTCGAGGTTGGCCTCAAAGTTGGAGAGAGGCGTTGCCGCCCCATATGAGTACGGCAGGACCTTGAAATCCTGATATATGAGACCTTTCTCCCACAGCTGTCCGAATACCCACCACACGCTCTCCATGAAGTCGGTGTCCATGGTCTTGTAGTCGTTCTCGAAGTCGACCCACCGCCCAAGACGGGTCATGATTGTCTGCCAGTCATCTGTGACCTCATTGACCATTGAACGGCATGCCTCGTTGAAGGTTGCTATGCCTACTTCGTGGATCTGACGAGGGCCAGAAACACCGAGCAGCTTTTCGACCTCCATCTCGACCGGCAGCCCATGGGTGTCCCATCCGAAGCGGCGCTCGACCTTGTATCCCCTCATCGTCCAAAAACGCGGAACGATGTCCTTGATGACTCCTTGGAGTAGATGGCCATAATGGGGCGAACCGGTAGCGAACGGCGGTCCGTCGTAGAAGGTGTACTCCTCAGCCTCAGATCGTGCATCGATCGACGCAGCGAAGGCATCAATCGAGTCCCAGAACGTGAGAACGCGTTGCTCGAGATCAGGGAAGTCAACCGACGCATGAACTTTGCGGAAAGTGGTCTCTTCTGACATGTCGTTCCTCGTCTCGGTCACCTGTCGGTGCCGGGACGGCGGAACCGCGGTACCACCCGGCTTGCTGGCGCTGCCAGCCTCTCATTGCGCCAGTGTCGTTGGCGGACGACGGGGTCTACTTCCTCAGGGTTTCTTCCCGCAGCTCAAGGTCGATACGTGCCCCACAATGAACCTGGTCTCACACCATCACCAGTCGCTCGGGTCCATTCCCGTTGGCCACGCTTCCTATCAACGCGCCAATGAAGTATACCGACCAATCGCTGTCGGATGGCTGCATCGTACATGGCGTATGCGGAGAGTCACCCGCGGTTTCGGTCCTACATTGATCCCATGAACAACGACCCAATCCGAAAAGCGGCTGACGGCGTTGAGGTCGACGTGTTAGTGGTTCCCAACGCGAGTAGGCCGTCGGTGGTCGGCGTTCATGGCGACCGAATCAAGGTGAGGGTGACGAAACCGCCCGAGCGCAACAGAGCGAACGCGGCCGTGATCGAGTTGCTGCTCGATTGCACGGGCGCTCGCTCAGCAACCGTAACCAGGGGCCGCACAGCCCGGCACAAGACTGTCCTGCTTACCGGCGTAACTCTTGAGATCGTGAGGGATGAGCTGATGTAGGCGGTTACTCGGAGTATCAGGCGACGTTCGTGCTACCTTTGCGCATTCGAGGAGGACGAATGGCGAGGAAGTTGTCAGCGGTAACACTGAAGAGGTTGAGCCGTAAGCTTGAAGATGAGAGCGTGAGACTGGGCGAAATTATCGCCGAACACGAGCGTGAACGCGAAGAAGGCGTGATCGCTGAGGGTTCGGCCGACCGGAACGCAGATCCAGACAACGTCGATGGCGGCGCAATGA